>NZ_CBFHNB010000044.1:0-19096 GCF_965657105.1 Puniceispirillum sp. (SeqCode) | reverse complement strand
TGGATCAGAAGGCACATTGGGCATCATTACCGCCGCCACCTTGCGACTGTTTCCTTTGCCCGTGGCGCGAAGCACCGCTTTTGCCGAAGTACGGGATGTCGCGGCTGCTGTGGATTTACTTCATCGTTTGCAAGCAGCATCAGGCGGCACAGTTGAGGCTTTTGAGCTGATTCCAGCTGATATTTTGCATGTTCTATTCGACAAATTTCCGAATATTCCACAACCCCTGGCAACGCGCGGCGCCATGAATGTGCTTATGGAAATTGCCAGCACCAATCCTGCAAGCGGTAACGTCGATGCAACGGGGTCATTACCATTAAATCAAATCATAGAAGACGTGCTAGCTAGTGCCTTTGATGATGGGTTGGTCATTGACGCGACAATCGCCGCGAGTGATGCGCAACGTCAATCCTTGTGGGATGTTCGTGAAAATGCGCCTGAATCTCATAAACTATCAGGCAATGTTGCCCGTTCTGATGTTTCATTGGCACAATCGGCTCTGGCACCTTTTTACGCCGAGATGGTTGCTGGCATCAAAGAGATTGATCCAACAATCTGGATTTGTGGTTACGGACATTTGGGTGATGGCAATTTGCATTTTAATCTGGTCGAAGGGCCTAATAGCAATTCAGACTTTAACGAAAAAGTGCCGCATCTTTATGAATTGCTATATCGAAATGTAGCAAAATATAATGGTTCCATCAGCGCTGAACATGGCATAGGTCAGACCAAGCGTGATCAGCTTGCCTCTGTCAAAAGCCCTGAAATCATGGATACGATGCGCGCGATTAAAACAGCATTAGATCCCAAGAATTTAATGAATCCAGGTAAAGTATTGTGATGTAAATCAATAACCCTGACGTGGGAGGCTTCAAACATGCCCAAAATGCCTGAGTATCATGAGGTTATCAACTTCTGGTTTCACGAAATCACCCCCGAACACTGGTTTAAAAAAGATGATGATTTTGATGCGCTTATAAAATCCAAATTTGATAAATCAATCGCCCATGCTATGGCTGGTCGCCTTGACAGCTGGGCTGATAGTGATGCGGGATGCCTTGCGCTAATCATTGTTCTGGATCAATTCACCCGCAATGTTTACCGCGATACACCTCGGGCTTTTGCTGGCGACGAAATGGCCCTTGCGCTGAGTTTACGATGCAAAGAACGCGGATACCTTGATCATCCAGATACGAGTTGGCGTCACTTCATGCTTATGCCAATGATGCATAGTGAAGATATCCACATTCAGGATACCTCGCTGCCCCTGTTCAAGGAACTGACCACAGATCGAACCTATGAATTCGCCGTAAAGCATCGTGATATCGTTGCAAGGTTTGGCCGTTTTCCGCATCGTAATGCTATCTTGGGGCGGCCATCAACCGATGAAGAAATTGACTTTTTGAAACAACCAGGCTCGTCTTTTTAGAGCACCTTAGAGCGCCTTCATCGACGTTAGCCGTTCAATCACCATATCTGGCGTAATATTACTGATTGGCACATCTTGTATCCATGAACAATGAGCCCCAACAGGGGCAGACATATCTGGATTAGTATCACCACCAAGCAGCATAACTGTAGGCGTGCCTGTTCGGGCGGCCAGAAAAACAGGTCCTGTATCATTGCCAACCACCAGACTAGATTGGGCGCATAAAGCCGCTAACATGGGAATATCGGTTTTTCCTGCTAAATCTATGCTGTCTGATGCGCTGTCCCACACTGCATCCACCGCTTCACGATCAGCATTTGTCCCCGCCAAAACAACCGCAAGCCCTTGCTTCATAAATGTGTTAGCCAGACTGGCAAAATGATGTGAAGGCCATCGCTTGCTTGGCTTGGCCGGTGAACAGCCAGCGATCAAAACAGCAAAGCGTTTAGGCAAATCAAATTGTGAAATATCAGCGTTTAACCAGTTCATATCAGCTTCGATAGTCACGCCACCAGCCATTCTGGCGGCAGTCAACATACGTCGTTGATTATTAACACCTGTAAAGTCGGGCATCGGATGTGAACAGCCTGTAGCCGTGCCATACCAGTCAGTTGCAGCGGTAACAAACAAACGATGATAATTTGCTGTTCGCTTGCTACATTGCATATCAATGATCGCATGCCATTTTCGCCGCAAATGACGAGCCACACCAACCGTTGCGACAAGATTGAGAAATGAGGCACGCTGATCGACGATAATTTCATCAAACCACGGCATTGTGCCAGCCAAGGGCGCAAAAGCTGGTGATGTCAGCAATGCAATATGCGCATCTGGAAAGCCTGCCCTTATGCTAGCATAAGCATCAAGCCCCTGAATCAAATCACCAAGAGCGCCGTGTTTAATGACAAGAACTGACTTTTGCGTCGTCATCGGTTGCATTCCCAAGCCATATTTTCGCTAAAATACATTTATTTATGTGTCATAGCATATTGTTTAGTTGCTGGTATGTAATAGAATGTTCTTATGTAGATTTAATATCTTCATATCCAACTCAAGACGATCAGCAACCACCTTTAAGAGACACTATTGTCATTATCATCGCTATCAAAAAAACCACGCATTGATATGCTGTTACCATCTAAGGAACGCTTTACGCCCGATAATGCAGGGGCGATTGCTGGTGTTGTTCGTGACCTTGCTATTGCCAGTGCGACGCCAGACATATTCCATATCTATGGCACCGCCGTCGAAAACGCATTTACCGATGTCAATTTCACCGGCATTAAACCAGAACCTAGCTTGTTTCGTGGACAAAACATACGTTTTGCAAATACCTATCTCAAGCATATCGCCACTACGACCATGCCAGACATTGTTGAAGTTCATAGCCGTTGCCATGTCGCGAAGTATCTCGCAAGAAAAAACAAAAACTTGAACATAGTTCTTTATCTGCACAATGATCCTCGCACTATGAAAGGAGCAAAAACCCTAGCTGAACGTCGGTTTTTACTTGATCACATGGCGGCAGTGATTTGCATTTCCGACTATATTCGCGAATGTTTCCTTGATGGCATAGGCGACAATCACCCAAAAGCGCATATTGTTGGCGTGGCCAGAAATGGCGCGAACCGCTGGATCAAGAAACAACCACAAAAAGAACCTTTCATATTGTTAGCTGGACGCATGGTTCCTGAAAAAGGCATTCTAGAATGCGCCAAGGCCATTGCACAGGTTCTGCCCAAATTCCCTGAATGGCGGCTAATCATTGCAGGCGCGCGCCGTTTTGAGCAGGCCAAACGCGGCAGTTACGAAGATAAAATTGCCACCGCAATAGCCCCATTGGGATCCCGCGCTGAAATGTTGGGGTTCATTCCCATCAATGATATGCGCGACCTGCAAGCACGGGCTGCAATTGCAGCATGTCCATCCTTATGGGACGAACCAATTTCAAAAGTTGTCCTAGAATCGCTGGCCGCTGGTTGTGCACTTATGACAACGAGACGTGGCGGCATTCCAGAAGTGGCAGAAGGCCGCGCTTTACTTGTTGATGATCCAAATATCATCACATTCAGCAACGCTTTCGAGACATTACTGGGTGATGATAACATGCGCCAAACCCTACAGAATAAAGCATGGCATGATTTTCCATTTACAGCTCAACAAATGGCTCACGATGCAGACGCGTTGCGCCTGCTAGCACTTTTACGCGAGAGTTAACCTCTGCTAACATCGATCAACAGCTACTTTGCATGGACATGGACGACAAAAATCGTTAGCCATAGATCGTTACGTATATATCTAAGGATAAGAAATGCGCGTGTTTTTTAAGTTTTTCGGCTTTATTTTTGTCGCAACTTCGATGATGTCAGCCACGGCTATGGCAGACGATAATCCAATCGCCTTTGAAGCTGATAAGGTGCAGGTGAACCAAGAAGATGGCAGCATGTTTGCTACTGGCAATGTTGTATTAAAGCAGGCTGGCAAGACATTACGGGCCGACGAAGTGACCTACAGCAAACCAAATGATCGCGCCGTTGCGCGTGGCAATGTGGTCATGACACTGCCTGACGGCACACGCCACAAAGCGATTGTTATGGAAGTTGATAACGAATTCACCCATATCGTTGCTGAAACGCTCAGCACCAAATTTGCTGACGGCACATCGATGAAATCAAAAAATGGGGAGCAAACTGTCGGCGATAAAGCTGTTTTCAAGAGTGCACGCTTCACACCATGTAAATGTGATTTTGAAAATGGTGAAACACCAATATGGGATTTGCGAACAACATCTACAGTTAGATCTGAAAAAACCAATACAATCAGTCACAATAATGTCCGTATGCATGTGCTGAATATTCCTGTTGGCTATTTCCCTTATCTAGCACATCCAGATTGGACAGTGCGGCGGCGTTCAGGCTTTTTAACGCCAAGCTTTGCCATCAGTTCGGATCTGGGTTTTACAGGCTCAATTCCTTATTACAAGGTTATCGACGATACACGTGATATAGAATTCACCCCCTATAGATATCAATATCGTGGCACAGCGGTCAAAACCCGCTATCGACAGAAATGGGATAATTCTGATTTGAACGTAGCTATCTATACTGCTTCGGTTGAAACTTATAAGAAAAACCGTGAAGCTGTTGGTGCTATTGATGGATTATTTACATCGACATTAGGTGATGACTGGAAGCTAAGAGCGCGCCTGAATAGGGCTAGCCAAGATACATTTATGCGACGCTATAATTTCGATGACTCAACGTCGTTAAAGTCAGAAATTGTGGCTGAAAGGATTAAGTCAGAGCGCTATTATCTGGTCGAGGCCAATGATATTCAGACACTTCAAACAAAATCTGCGCTCGCTAATGAACCGTCATTACTTCCCAATATATATTATGAAGAGGTTAAAGCCGGGTTTCGCAAAAATCAGGTTTTGCGCACTGAAATACAGGCCTTCCAGCTAGATAATGACCAAGGTTACGATATGTCACGCTGGAATGGTACAGCACAAATAACCGAAGACTTCCCAATGACGTATGGCATTGCCAGCTATGATGCCAACATAATTGGCAGCTTTTATAACCTACATAGCCAACCTTCAACCGCGACAACCAAAACCGGCAACTTGACTGCCGTTAACCCCATCATATCCTTGGGATACCGACTGCCATTAGCAACATCTATTCTGGACCGCTTGGTTGTTATCGAACCGCAAGCCAAGCTGGTTCACGTGGCGGGCGAAGATAACACAGATAAAATACCAAACAGGGATGCCGCTGATTACCGCATTGATGAAGCTAATCTGTTTCTGCTTAACCGCTATCAGGGAAAAGACTATATCTTACCAGGTAGCCGAATGGATGTTGGCGTATCGGCCATCACACAAGATGCCGTGCTTGGTGAGATATCAGGTTTTGCCGGTGTAAGCCGGCGCCTGTCTTCTCAGCGAACTACCGGGCTTAGTATCAATTCAGATGACATATATTCCGATTATGTTGCCAGCGCGTCGATTGATCCACCTGGCGCCTATAAAGTCACATGGTCAGGGCGCCTATCTTCACATGATTTTAAGCTTAATGAGTCTAAAACAACAATCACAGGTAATGTTGGCGTCACAAACTGGTCACTTGATCATAACCAACTGAACAAGGCCTATTTTGCAAGTTCCAGCGATGACCGCGAAGAACTAACTGCCAGTGCTAACCGCAGTTTTGATAATGGGTGGAATGTATCTGCAACCCAGATATGGGACTTGTCATACGGCACAACCAAACAGGAAAAAACCAGCGCATCGCTTGGCTATGGTGCTGGCACCTTTGCCGTTAGCAAAACTAGAGGCGGCGAGAAAAGCGCCACTCTAATATGGAATGGCGGGGTGCAAGATTGCATCACCGTAACAGTCAATTACAAGCATGATCCGACCAAGGATAGAGACATAAAAACTGTTGATGAACTCAATTTTACCGTCAGTTTCAAACATCTAGGCGCGCTATCGCAGTCTCAAATAGCAAATTCCATAAACAGTAAGTGACTTTAGAGCTAAGATGCTAGCTTGATCGTTAATCGTCAGGGATAAGCCGCTTCCCAAAGAAGAAAACATCATCCGGCTTATAGCCAAGCGCATCATAAAATTGCACAACAGGTTCATTATCACGCCGGACGCAAAAGCTGATTTTGGGACAACCGATCGAAATCAAAAATGTTTCGGCTTGCTGCATTAACTGACGACCATATCCCTGCCCTTTAAAGGCCGGATCGATAGCCAGATAATTAATCGAGCCACGATGCCCATCATAGCCAATCATGACTGATGCCATAATATTATCACCAACGCGCCCAACCCAGAACGCGCCATTACGGTCAGTCATTTTACGATTAATATCTTTTTGTGGGTCATTCCATGCACGGACGAGTTCACAAACCTGCCATAGCTTTATAACAGCGTCTGTATCAGCAACCCCGAATGCACTAATGATCATGTTAACGCCCTGTAGTTTCAGCGGTCATCTCATAAACCAGCCAGTTGCTCCGTGTCGATAATTTATCATATAAAGCACGGGCACGATAGTTATCGTCACGCGTGATCCACCGCACGACATCCCACCCACGCTGTTCGGCAATGGCGTCAATGGCATGTATCAATGTTTTCGCCGCACCGCCACCACGTTGTGCTGGATCCACGAATAAATCATCCAGAAACCCAACATTGGCGCCGCGTAAAGGCGATGGCATGGCGCGAAAATGTGCCAACCCGACAAGCTGACCTGATTTATCAGCAACCAGCCCTTCGCAGACATGTTGCGGATCGCATAACCAGGCAAATAAAGTATCGAGCTTGGCGTCATTGGTCTCAACTTTGTAATAATCGGCATAGCCGCGATAGAGATGCTCCCAAGCGTCACGATCAGCTTGGGTTACGGGTCTGATATCCATAGTTGCCACCTTTATTCATATTGTCTCAAAAGCTGTTCCAGTAACCACCAACTATCAAAAGGGGTCAAGTCGAACTGGCACGCACCTATGATAATAAAATTCAAAATTGTTCTGAAAAATAGCAAAAATATATATCAGTAAACGTTTTCTTAACTCTAATGCTTTAAAATTTATCTTGGATATGACCGAGCTCCCACACCGATCAGGGGGCCACTGTCATTGCCGTTCATAGGCTACTTTCACGGGTAAACAGACTGGGCAGAAAAATGGTTTCAAAGGAACAAAATGGGGCTTTGGCATGGTATCTAATAAAAATGCCCTTTTATAAATATGCAACATTCACGGGTCGTGCCCGGCGGGCTGAATATTGGCTTTTTGTGCTCAGTATGATCGTCATCGCAACAACGATCGGCATGTTTGTTGATCTGCTATATTATGGCGTTGATGACATGCATCGATATCATGTCTCTGGTCATTTTTATGATAATGGGACAGGCCGGTTTGAAGCACATTGGGATATTCACCCCGGATGGGGGTGGGCTGGCTGGATCAAAATGCTTATGACGATAGGGCTGGCAATACCCTTTATCGCCGTTACCACACGACGACTTCATGACAGCAATAAATCAGGCTGGACTCAATTACTGTATCTCATACCCATACTTGGCTGGCTTTTGATGATCCTGTTTCTTGTGACCGAAGGCAATGATGGTCGCAACCAATATGGCGAAGACCCATTGAAAGCTGATGAATAGGTCGGTCTATCATCACAATAATGACCAGACTTTAGCCACCAAAAAGCGGAGCGATAAAATGATAGGCCAGCCAGATCACTAGGGCCAGAACGACAATCAATATCATTATTGTTTGCAGAAAATCATTGACCAAAGCCAGAAGCAGTTGCTTTGTCCGCCACGACCCCAGCGTCAGATAGCACAGCAAAAACGACAATGGAAAGGTCAGGTAAAAGACAGTTGAAACCACCCAGAATGTAATAAACCCCATATCTTTGAATGGGTTTTTATCATCCTTTTCGTCTGGCGAATTCTGTAACGATGGCATGTATTGTGACCTGACTTTGACCTATTCCACCGTAACCGATTTTGCGAGGTTGCGAGGCTGGTCAACATCGGTGCCTTTATCCAATGCTGTCAGATAGGCCAGAATCTGCACCGGAATGGTCAAAATAATCGGCGCTAATAACGGATCAACTGCGGGTACTGTGATAATATCAGCTTCAAAATCAATGTCATTTACAGCACGCTCATCAGCAATCAGAATGATCCGGCCACCTCTGGCACTTGCTTCCTTGAGGTTGCTGGCGGCTTTTTCCATCAATTCATCCGCCGCGAGCAATGCCACAACGGGCAAGTCATCTTCAATCAGCGCAATCGGCCCATGCTTCATCTCGCCTGATGCAAAGCCCTCGGCATGGATATAGCTAAGTTCTTTAAGTTTCAGCGCGCCTTCCATAGCTATCGGAAATAGATGCCCCCGCCCCAGATAAATCGTCGAGCGCGCATTTTTCAACTGATGGGCAATAGGGCGTATATCATCAAACAGCTTCAAGGTTTTGCCTACCAGACCCGGCAGGGTCTGAAGCTGGTCATGAATAGCATTAGCACGCGCGGCATCGATATGGCCTTTAGCCTCAGCCAGCGCTACCGCAAAGCTGATCAGCACAGTGAGCTGCGCGGTAAATGCTTTGGTGCTGGCAACGCCGATTTCAGGCCCTGCATGTGTTGGCAATACGGCATCTGCCTCGCGTGCAATGGTACTGCCATCAACATTAACCAGCCCAATAGTGGATAGACCGCATGTTGCGGCATGGCGCATGGCTTTTAAGGTATCAAGACTTTCGCCTGACTGGGAAATGGCAATGGCGGTCGTAAAGCCTTTTGTTACCGGATTTCGGTAATGATATTCGGATGCAATTTCACAAGCCACTGGGGTTTTCGCAAGACCTTCAATCCAGTAGCGCGCAACCTGCGACGCATAATGGCTGGTGCCTGCAGCAAGCATGACGATGCCATCAATGGCCTGTAATGCTTCACACGACATATTCGCCGAAATGCGGCCATCCTCACCGGTCATGCCCGCCAAGGAATTTAAAATAGCATCTGGTTGTTCATGGATTTCCTTTTCCATGAAATGACGATAACCACCTTTATCGATTATACCGGGGCTAGCCGCCACAATTACAGTTTCACGGTTGGCAGGGGTACCATCACCAAGGAAAATATCAACGCCATTAGCGCGGACAAGCGCATAGTCATGATCTTTAAGATAGATCACCTTGCGCGTCAGATGCGCAAGTGCTGTGGCGTCAGAGCCAATATAAGAGCCATCTTCACCAAGACCTATGGCCAAAGGTGATGCGTTTCGCGCAACCATGATGACATCAGGGAAATCTTCGACAATGGCGGCAAAGGCATAAGCCCCGTCAATTTCGGCCAGAACCTTTTGCATGGCCTGACCTGGATTAAGACCTGCATCAAAAGCTTCGACAAATAAATGCGCCAGAACCTCACTATCGGTGTCACTGGAAAATTTATGGCCTTTTTCTATAAGACGGGCGCGGATTGGCCGATAATTTTCAATAATGCCATTATGGACAATCGCCACCCGGTCGGACGCGACATGTGGATGCGCGTTCATCTCGGACACACCGCCATGCGTTGCCCAGCGCGTATGGCCAATACCCACAGTTCCGGCTAATGGGCTTTGCGTCAGCGCCGCATCAAGATTAACCAGCTTTCCAACAGCACGACGCAGATCAAAGCGTGAACCGTCAAGCGCAACAATGCCCGAACTGTCATAGCCACGATATTCAAGCCTTTTAAGTGCATCAAGCAGAAGAGGACTACATGCCTGCGTTCCAATCGCTCCAACAATGCCGCACATCACCTCACCTCTTCAGATCTATATTCTTTATTTCAATATTCTTCATATCAATATTAGGGCATCATATACCAAAATTGTCATTGTTAAGGTGATAAAGACATTTTACAGCAAATGAAAGGTATGACACCTGTAAAAGCCGTTTTCGCTGATTAAGACATTATCTAAAACTTGGAATGGTTACTGGCATTTGTTTGGAATTTAGCGTGTTTCATTCTATAACAGTGTCATGAACATTGTCGCTATTATTCTAGCTGCCGGACAAGGCACGCGGATGAAGTCTGCATTACCAAAACCACTTCATGAGGTTGGCGGAATGCCGATGCTTGCCTGGTCACTAAATGCGGCGCAGGCGGTTGGGGCAACGCGTATCGTAACTGTGTTACCACCACATTCCGAAACCACGCAAAGCTGGCTTGGTGATATTGAATTTACCATTCAGGAAAACGCACAAGGCACTGGTCATGCTGTATTAGCCGCAAAAGATAAGCTGGCTGATTTTTCAGGTATTGCGCTGGTCATGTTTGGCGATACGCCATTAATCACAGCTGCCACCTTAAGCCAGCTCAGCCAATCTATAAAAGATGGTGCCGATCTAGCCGTGCTTGGCTTTCATGCGGCTAACCCGACTGGCTATGGACGATTTATATGCGCCGAAAATGGACAGCTAAACGCCATTATCGAGCATAAAGATGCCAATGACGCTGAACGCCAGATAGATTTCGTCAATGGGGGCGTTATGGCGGTGGCATGTCCGCTACTCTTTGATCTTCTTGACGCGGTGTCTGACGACAATGCCAGTGGTGAAATCTATCTGACCGATATTATTCAGATTGCGAATGCGCGCGGCCATAAGGTGCTTACCTGCGAAACCGATGAAGCCGAAATCACCGGCGTTAATAACCGCGCTGACCTTGCCAAGGTTGAAGGCATTATCCAATCACGTTTGCGGAGTGCCGCTTTAGATCATGGTGTAACCATGCGCGCGCCAGAGACCGTGTTTTTGTCCGCAGATGCGATTATCGAACGCGATGTTATTATCGAGCCTCATGTTGTGATCGGCGCCGACACACATATTGGTGAAGGCAGTATAATCAAATCATTTTCGCATATTGAAGGGGCTAGCTTGGGTCCATGCTGTATTATTGGGCCCTATGCAAGATTGCGTCCGGGAACCGTTGCCGGAGATGGCGTTAAAATCGGAAATTTTGTTGAAACAAAGAACACCAAACTTGCGGCGGGTGCCAAAGCCAACCATCTGACATATCTTGGTGATGCAATGATTGGTGAACAGGCAAATATTGGCGCGGGCACAATCACCTGCAATTATGACGGCACCAATAAATTCAAAACACTCATTGGCGATGGTGCCTTCATAGGCTCAAATTCTGCGCTTGTTGCGCCCGTGCGTATCGGCGCCAAAGCAATAGTGGGTGCCGGTAGCACTATCACATCCGACGTTCCCGATAACGCCATAGCCATTGCCCGCGGCACACAAAAGAATATCGATAATGCAGCCACGTCATTTCGGGCACGAGCCCTTAATAAAAAACAAAAGAATAAAAAACAAAAGAATAGTGAAAAATAATAGGCCAAAACGCGCCAAAAGACAGAGATTACAGGATAAGGGGATGAATGGATGACGGCTGATCTAGCAACCATTTCAGAAGCATTTTGCAGCATCCAGAACAGCCATATTCTGGTTGTGGGTGATGTTATGCTAGATCGGTTTATAGATGGCCATGTCAGCCGCATTTCGCCTGAAGCCCCTGTTCCTATTCTTGAAAAATCAGCTGTCAAACAGATGCCAGGCGGCAGTGCCAATGTTGCTTGTAATTTAGCCTTTCTTGGTGTGAGAACCACGCTGATCGGTGTTATTGGTGATGATGACGCCGGACAAATTCTAATTGCTGAACTTGGCAAGAATCCATCGATTACATTTACACCTCACATTGTTGCTGGCCGCCCTACCACATTAAAAACGCGCTATCGGGCAGCTGGCCAGCAAATTTTACGCGTTGATGATGAGGACACATCTCCGCTTACGCCTGATATGGCAGATGCTATTCTTTCACAGATTGAAGCCTGTCTGAAATCGATGCCAGCCGTCGATGCGGTGGTGATATCCGATTATGCAAAAGGCTGTCTGACACCAGCCGTCATTCAGAAGATTGTCGCTTTGTGCAAACAGGCAGATATAAAAACCATAGCCGATCCAAAACTGGCTGATTTTTCAGCCTATAACGGCGTTGATATTCTGACGCCTAATCTGTCTGAATTACGCGCTGCCAGCTATGAAACACTTAACGCGATAGATGATATAACGAAAGTAGCGCATGACCTTATAGTCAAACATAATCTAGGTGCCATTCTGGCGACTTTGAGTGCCCGTGGCATAGTTTTGACAGTGGCTGGCGGCACAACAATTCATGGCGCGGCAACAGCCAGAGACGTATTTGATGTGTCGGGTGCTGGTGATACAGTGGTTGCCACAGTGGCGGCCTGTGTTGCGCAGAATATCGCGCATGCGCTTGCTGTCGATATAGCCAATCTTGCCGCTGGTGTTGCCGTGGCCAAATCAGGCACTGCCATCGTCAGCCCGGGTGAAATTCTTGCCCAACTGCCAACTAAAAAGATAGCTACGGACTGGCCTTATTGGGCAGATCAATGTCAAAAATGGCGTGAAAATGGCGCCAAAGTCGGCTTTACCAATGGATGCTTTGATTTATTACATCCTGGACATATTTACCTGTTGCAACAGGCTGCCGCGCATTGTGATCGTCTGATTGTAGGGTTAAATAGCGATCTTTCGGTAAAGCGTCTAAAGGGCAATGGCCGCCCCTTACAAAGCAGTGACAGCCGCGCCAATATACTAGCATCGCTTCCATTTATTGATGGGGTCGCCGTATTTGAAGACGATACGCCCTATAATCTTGTCAGCACATTGCAACCTGATGTGATTATAAAAGGCGGTGATTACAAAGCATCAGATGTTGTCGGTGCAGATATTGTTATTGCCCGCGGGGGTGAGGTTGTCATCATCCCCACCCTTGGCACCCATTCAAGTAGCACTATTATCGAACGCTAAAGATACCACTTCGTTTACTCCTGAACTTTTCCTTGTGCATCAAGATAGTCTTGATCGATTTTCGGCAATGGCATATCTGCCATTGCAGCTTCAAAAGACGCAAGACGCTTATGAATTGATAATAGTTCAACAATGGTAGGCCATGAATTGACGAGAAATTGGAATGATGACGCGACCTGACCAAAGGCTGTTAAAATCTGTTGCAAAATACCATAGGTGATTTTTGCAGCCACTATCGTTGGCACCAGAATGAAATAGGCAAACAGGTTATCCGCCTGAAGATATAAAGACCGTGTGACGTTGAAATACAGATAGTGAAAATAAAGCTTGAAATAGTTGCGCCGCACGTTCAGGAACAATTCTTCAAGTTTGATAGGCGCTGCCCGGTTCACATCATCTTCACCAAGCACGAGTTCTTTTCTGAACGCCGCTTCGACACGTTGGTTTTTAAAGTACAGACCCGGCAGTTTAATACCCACCACAGCTAATAAAAATGTTCCGAAAAGCGACCAGAATAACACCGCTGTCATTAATGGTGCGGGTATTTCACCAACAATGGGAAGTTCGGTGACATGCACGGATAACTCGAACAAAATAGGCAAAAAGGCAAATAATGTCATAATCGAATCTACGATTGAGACACCAAGGCCTTCGACAATGCTGGCAAATCGTTGAGTGTCTTCTTGAATACGTTGTGATGCACCTTCAACATGACGAACACGTTTCCACTGTGCGGTATAATATTCATTCATCGCTGTCCGCCAGCGAAACACATAGTGACTTACAAAAAAACGAGTGAATGTGAAAATAGCTACGGCAATAAAGGCTATTTCGGCAAATGTGCCCATAAGCCCATAGAAGTCACCCATGGTAACATTGCCCTCACCCATCAATGCATTCTGAAGCGTGTCACCAAATGGACGCCGCCAGTGATTAATCGCAACAGACACTTGAACACCGTAATAGGTGCTAAACAGAATAAGAGCGGATCCTAAAATCGACCATCTATGCCACTTGTTGGGCGATAGTCTCTGCCAGAACAACCAGAACGGTATCGTTGCCATAATATAATACAGATAGAACCATAGAAAATTAGGCGTAACGAAAAAACCCATGCCTATGACGGGGGATGCGCCTTCTTCGGCAAATTGAAATCCAAGAAACTCACCAACGTCAGTCCCTAATGTAAACCAGAATAAAACAACAATAGACGCCCAAATTAGCAAACTTATAAAAAATAATTTTGGCCTCGGGAAAAACGACTCAAACATCTTATTCCTTTCCGAACATCACCCAGTCGCAAATGCTTTTTAGATGTTGTCATAATTCTATACGTTAAACTAGATTAAGCTTAATTAGTTATTCGTTTTGTTATTCGATTCGATCGTGGACGTTGGCACTTGCCACAATACCAATACCCGCAAACACCGTGAGCATAGCGGTACCCCCATATGAAATCAGCGGCAACGGCGCCCCGACCACCGGCAATAAACCAGTAACCATAGCTACATTGACGAACATATAAAGAAACAGCATCACCGCAATACCAACACAGGTTAGCTGGGCAAATCGGGAGGCAACGCGGTAGCTGATATGCAGAATAGCCGCAACGATCAATAAATAAATCAGCAGGATAAACAAATTACCTACAAGGCCAAATTCTTCACCAATCATGGTGAATACAAAATCAGTCTGCTTTTCCGGCAGATAATTCAGATGCGTCTGGCTACCAAGTAAAAAACCTTTGCCAAACATACCACCTGATCCCAATGCAATTTTGGATTGCGTGATCTGATAACCGGTTCCAAGCATGTCTGCTTCAGGATTCAAAAACGTCATAACCCGCGCTTTTTGATAGGCATGCAAATTCATCCATAAAACAGGAATGGCCGCACAGCCGGAAATGAAGGCAATCGTGACGTAGCGCCATGGTATGCCAGCGACAAAAATAACAGCAATAGCCCCCAGAAATAGCATAAGCGCCGTACCAAGATCTGGTTGTTTTAGCACCAGCACAAAAGGTATGCCAACAAGTACTAAGGTAGGCAGATAGGTCAAAATTGATTGAAATTTATCAGCGGGCTGTTCATCAAAGTAACGTGCCAGCACCATTATAACTGCAATCTTTGCAGGCTCGGATGGCTGAAAGGTAAAACCGCCAATGGTGATCCAGCGTGAAACGCCACTGCCTGTTCCAATGAATAAAAGCAGAATCAAAACAATGACTGTGACCAGAAACAGCGGATACACAATTGCACGTATATATTTGAAATCGATAAAGGCAAAAACGATAACAATAGCCAGACCAACCCCCGCACGAATGGCGTGACGACCTGCCCATGGTATCCACGATCCTTCAGACGCTGAATATAGAGCTAATGACCCCACCACGACCAAAATGCTGGCAAGAAAAATGATGTGCCACGGAATGCGCACTAAAACTTTGCCAACGGCCATCATACGCCAAGCTCGGTAATGGTTTTCGCCATGATATCGCGGGCTATTGGTGCCGCCATTGATGACCCACTGCCACCATGTTCAACAACTACCGAAATCGCATATTTAGGCGCATTTATGGGCGCGTATGCCACAAATAAGGCATGGTCACGTTCTTTCCAAGGTCGGTCGATATTCTTGGTGATGCCATCTTCACGTTGCTGTTTGGTAATCCGCTTAACTTGCACTGTCCCCGTTTTACCTGACATGCCGCCATATTTTTTGGGTAAGGCGTAATTGCGCGCCGTGCCCATCGGCCCGCCAGTCACCGCAAACATACCTTTGCGAATGATCGCCAAAGCTGATTCGGGTATATCAAGCGGCTCAAAAACGGGGGGATTATTCGGGTCATGCATCACCAATGATGGGTTCACTGCGAACTTGCCATTGGCAATGCGGGCAGTCATAACAGCAAGCTGGAGCGGCGTCGCCAGCACATAGCCCTGCCCAATCGCTGCCACGACTGTTTCGCCAGGCGTCCAGACTTTACCATGCGTTGCCAACTTCCATTCATGGCTAGGAATAATACCTGACTTTTCGCCAGGGATATCAACACCAGTAACATTGCCAAGCCCAAGACGAAGCGCCATATTTCGAATACGCTTAATGCCTGTCTTAAGCGCCACTTCATAAAAATAAACATCACAGGACTGTTCCAGCGCCGACGTGAGATTCATGCTGCCATGCCCCCCTTTTCGCCAGCAATGGAAGGTTGCATTGCCAAGTTCCATATCACCTTTACAAAAGAAAGATGATGTCTCCGAGATTATGCCAGCTTCCAAGGCGGCAAGACCAACCACCATCTTAAAGGTCGATCCGGGGGCATACATTCCAGATGTCGAGCGATTCAATAAGGGGCGACGCGGATGATTATTCAGTCGCCGCCAATCACGCGTGAGTAGCTTTTCGGTAAACATATTCGGGTCATACATCGGGGTTGAGACAAGCGACACAATGTTCCCGTTATGAATATCCATAACCACCACCGCACCGGACTCTGGTGGTGTCAAACGTCCCTTTGGGTCGCGCAAGATCAAGTCATCACCGCTGGTAATATGCGCAACCAGCTCTGGATTAGACGCTAAACCCGCTTGCACGTCCTTTTCGGCAAACGATACGATATCTGAGCGCCCCTTGCGTAATATCTTACTGGCGTGAAGTTGCACGCCAATATCAATAGATAGGTGCAGATCATTGCCAGCACGGGGGTCAGTATCGCGTAACACACGAATTGGACGCCCTCGGGCGTTAACCTCAATTCTTTCATAGCCTGGCATGCCCCGCAGGTTTGGTTCTTGCGCATATTCAACACCAATTTTTCCTGTTGATAAATCAGGCATTTGGCGCAGACTACTATCCTGTTCAATTTCATCACTGCTAATCGGGGATACATAACCAGTGACATGACAGGTTAATGCGCCCTGTGGATAAATACGGCGTAATGACTTTTCAAATGAAACACCGGGGAGATAAGCACTACGAATGGCCAGCCGTGCCAATTCGCGTTGTGTCAGGTTGCGTCTGACGATAAGTTTACGGAAAGACGGCGCTTTCTTTGCTTTTGTCAAAATATCAGTCTGCATAGATTCAGGCAGGTCAATAACCTTGGCAAGAGACTGTAATGTGCCTGCCATATCCTTGACATGCATCGGCGTCATCCGCAATTGGAACGATTCAGCATTACCAGCAATCAGACGCATTTTGTTGTCATAAATACGGCCTCGCGGGGGTGCCACAACACGAAGATCAAACTGGTTTTTATCAGAAAGCCTTTGATATCGCCGATTTTGTGTAACCTGAAGTTGATAAAGACGGCCACCAAGAAAGCCTGTCAGCAATAGCTGACCAATGCCTAATATGGCACCGCGCCTTGATATATTACGGCGGAAATCTCTTTCCTTAGCCCTATTCATGCGAACACCTTAATCCGCTCAAGCACATTTGAAATGGCGAAAAGAATGACATACACAATCGGAAACAGAATTAATGTCATGCCAATCTGGAACATCATTGGTGACAATGATGGAATAGAAAAATTGATTACCGAAAAGAATATTAACTGGAACAGCATCACCGCCATAACTGCGAACATAAAATTAACCCAGACTTTTAAAAACTCATCATCCTGCGGGTCAGTTACACGCAAATTCATGAATAATGCCAATAGCATATAGGATGTTGCACGACCGCCTATAAGACTAGAAAACAAAATATCTGAGAGCAAACCCATAATAAAAATGGTTATAAAAGGCATCAATTTACTGTGATATAGGGTCATCCAATAAATAAAAATCAGCGATAATAACGGCACCGCACCATAGAAAACTGGCCAGCTGGCCAATGTGCCTTCAAACAGCACCAATATCACACCAACAAAACCAATCAAAAACTGTCCAGACACTTCTGAATGTTCCATTGCCTTTTCAAAATACTGTCCGGTTTTTTTCATTATTGCCGGGCTCCTGAAGCATTAAGACCTTCAAGTAAACGTGTACTCTCATCGATTGGCAAAGGCGTATAGAACTCTTCTAACTGTAGATTGTCCGTATCCACCCCTTCCAGCCCACCTAGTAGAATTGTCACAAAACTCAAATGCCGAAAATCAACAGCTGGCTTTATGCGTACAAAACCTTTCTCGGCAAGATCAACCCGGCCAACAGGCAAGCCTGCCGGCAAGACACCACCATGGCCAGACGTCAGCACCAATTCACCAACCGCTGGTGTCGCCTCTTCGGGCAAAAAGGCCAATTCGAGATAGGTGCCATTCTTACCCATGGTCAAACCTGGCCAAGATGACGATGCCAGAATAACCGGAATGCGCGCATTTATATCGCTGATTAGCAAAACACGTGAGTGGGATGCCCCCACATCAACAACCATGCCCACCAACCCATCAGCTGTGACCACGGGGTTGCCTGGCTGGACACCTTTATCAACACCATTCGAAATAAGTACAGTATGGGCAAAGCTGCCCCCAGGTGCTGTCACAGCGCGAGCTGTCAGCGGAACGCGTCCCTGAGGCGCAAGAGCGCCAGTAACACTACGTAATTGACGATTTTCACTTTCAAGAATTTCAGCACGTCTTTGCCAGCGTTTCAGCAAATCATTTTCAGCCACGAGCCGAACGTTTTCAGCCCGCAAGGACGCAACCGTCCGAATACCCTCGACCATCGTTTCAACACCACGAACAGGAATAGAAATGAAATCAATAGCTGGTGCCAGAAAGTCATTCGCGCCCATCTGGGCATTGCGCCAGGCGAGAATATCGGCCTTGCCCACAAACATCAGCAAAAAGCTAATCACCATTAGTAGGACATGCGCTACACGCCTTTGTCTGACTCTATGTTTATCAGACGCTCGCATAGCCCTACCTACTCTAAGCGCCGATCAAAACATTCCGCAAAGTTTTGAGTTCCTCAAGGCAACGTCCGGTTCCAAGAGCCACACAGCTTAGCGGGTTTTCGGCAATCGAAATTGGAAGCCCTGTTGCATCACGAAGTACGCCATCAATGTCGCGGAGCAATGCGCCACCACCTGTCATGACGATACCTTTTTCGACAATATCAGCGGCCAGTTCAGGTGGAGCCTGTTCTAGTGCCATATTCACACCGTCAACAATCTGGCGAACCGGATCTGAAATCGCTTCAGCAACCTGCGCTTCGGTAATCGTAATTTCCTTAGGCACACCATTCACAAGGTCACGCCCACGCACCTCGATCTTTGTACCACTGCTTTTTTCTGGCTTACGG
>NZ_CBFHNB010000043.1:0-20206 GCF_965657105.1 Puniceispirillum sp. (SeqCode) | reverse complement strand
TTTAGACAATCGGCATTAATCTGGTTTCAAAATGCGCGGCAGTGATAAACAGGCGACACCCGAAACCAATGCCAGTCCCGCCAATGCTAGGATCGTCATGTTCAGATCCGTCATATATGCGATAAGACCAAGCAAGGCAGGTCCGGTAAGCAACCCGAAATAGGCACAGGCGATAATCATAGAAATCTGCCGCAAGGGTTTGTTGCCGCTTAGTCGCCCTGCGGTGGAAATGATTAAGGGAAAGGCATTACCAAGCGCCAGCCCCAGCAATCCATAGGCAATGATAATGATCGTTGGCTGGCCACTGTAAAGCGCGAGTGACAAAACAACCGCCGCCGCCAACATGGGAACAGCCAGCAATAGATGCGTCTGGAAATGGGATGCCAGCCGGTCGCCGACAAGCCGGATTGATGTCATTGCTACGCTGAACATGAGTACGGGACGACCTGCCTCTTCAAGTGACAGATTGTGATATTGATGCAGATGCAGTGCTGACCAGTCCACCACCCCACCTTCGATTAAGGTGCTGATGAAAATCAGTAGGCCAAGAAATGCGATGATGGCTTTGTTCAAGGATATGGTGGCGTCGGTGGTGCTGGCAGATGATGCGGGATCGCGCATCCATTGGGTGCGCCACATCATGCCTATGCCGTAGATAACGGCACCAGAAATGATACCGATTGAAAGCATTATATTCATCTTAAATAGGCCGGTGATAACAAGCGCGCCGATCAGCATGCCAGCTGAAAACATGGCATGAAAGAATGACATGCCACGGCGGTCTGATTGCTGTTCCCATTGCGATGCTTGGGTGTTTAATCCGGCTTCGAGAAGCCCGGCAGCAATGCCGGTAAACATGCCAGCAATATAAAAAACAGGTAGAGACAATGTTAAAAAGCAGACAGCAATGGAAAACGCCAATAACGGCCCACCAAGCCGCAATATGCTGGTGGTGGGCATATGTTGTTCAAAGCGTGTGACTAGGGCAATGCCAGCACATAGGCTAATGCCAATAACCAGCAGAAACAAGGCCAGCATCAATGGGTCAAGTCCAAGGCTGGCGCTTCGTTCCGGAACCAATACGCCCCACATGCCAAAAAAGGCACCTTGTCCAAAAAATCCGAATGAAATCGAAAATCTTGTCTGGTTTATATCCTGCGGGGTGATCGATGATGATATCATTAGCGATGCCGCGCAGAGAGCAAGGCATCGATGGTTTTCGTGGTCGTACGGCTATGGGTGAAATCAGGCTTTGCCCCCGCTTTGGCATGGGCTACAAAATCCGCAACCATAATTGCATATTGATCACAAGCCGGAAATGACATGCGCTCAGCATCATCGCCAAGGACGTTCTGACCCCATTGCGCTGTTGTTGCCCCCTGCGGATTGAACGGAATATTCAGCCGTGCCCAGCCATCACTGCCGATCACATGCACCATCTGCGTCAAAGCCGAACTGCTGGAAACGGTAAAGGTCAGATGGCGGCCTTGTGGCCAGATCAGCATACCACTGGCCAGCTTTTCGATGCCGCGGTTACCATCCATTTCAACATGACATGAGATATGTTCAGGCGCACCGCCAAATATCAATATGCCAGCCATGATCGCATAGCAGCCAATATCATAGAGAGGCCCGCCGCCAAATGTGGCGACATTGCGCACATCCTGTGTGGGGCGTGGCGGATAACAGAAATGCGTCTGAATCGCATGGGGGGTGCCAATATCAACGTCGGTGATCCATGCCCATTGCGGGTGATGCCGGATCATGAAGCCTTCATAGACATAAACGTCTGAGGCACGGGATGCGGCCTCAAGCTGGTCAAGCTCGGCTTCGTTCAGGGCAATCGGCTTTTCACATAATACATGTTTGCCAGCCTCTATCGCGCGGATTGTCCATGGCACATGCAGATGATTGGGCAGGGGAATATAGACCGCCTCAACATCCGGATCAGCCAGCACATCTTCATAGCTGGACTGAATCATGCCATCATAAAGCGGGTTGTCGGATGGCGTATCCGGATTGCGGCGGCCAATCTGGATAATCTCATGTCCGGCTGTCTGTATCGCTGGTATTAATTTTTCACGGCTGATCTTGGCGTCACCCAGAATTCCAAATTTCATCATATCACCTTAGTTGCATCACTTGTCATATCAAAGCGGTGAAGCCGCATATCGTCAAGATGAAGATGAATTTAATGGCAGGCCTTGCCAAGCGCCTTTAGCCGCCAGTAATTATAGGGAAGCGGTGCCAGAAATCCGGCTGCTAGCATCACCGGCATGACGGTTAAGGTGAGCCCCGCCCCGCCTGTTATAGCTAAATCGACCAGATTCATCGCTATTTCCATGGCAAGCATCGAGACAAGTGACATGCCGCATGCGGTTTTAATGGTGATATCAAGCGCCATCTGGCGGCTAAGAATAATCGTTTCCAGAATGATCGAGGTGAGAAGCCCGTTGAAAATCGCAAGCGACATAATCGCCAAAGTTGACCAGGGAATGCCCGTATATTGAAAGAACGCAATAGTGCCAAGATCGCCAATGGCACAACCAATCAAACACCACATCGTATTATAGGACGCCCGCCGCCATGTGTGACGGCATGTCTAATTGATATCTAGCTGGCTTGAGAGTGATGACATTTTTGCCCGTTCATAAAGATTTATTTCATGATATTGAAATGGGATCGTGCCGATCAGGATCAATAGCCATATCACGATAACTATTACCTATAATATGCCGATTTGCCACCAGACGAAATATAATCATCACCTAAATCAACTTTTCATCGTTATTTGGATAATACCCGCTTGTCAGCGCCCGTCATTTATCCAAGAATGGCGCATGACTATAGCTTCTGTTTATACCATGGCACCAGCCAAAGCCGAAACCCGAACCGAACGTGTGGCCGTTATCGATATTGGCTCAAATTCGTTAAGGCTGGTTGTTTATGCGAATAACGGGCGGTATCCGTTTCCCCTTTTCAATGAACGCTCGAACTGTCGGCTTGGGGCCAATCTTGATAAGACCGGAATTTTGAATCAAGACCGTATTGATGTTGCGGTAACGACGATCACGCGCTTTGCCCATGTGCTGTCAAACATGGGTGTCAGCCGGGTATATGCGGTGGCCACAGCAGCTGTGCGCCGCGCCACTAATGCTGCTGATTTTATCACCCCTGCCGAAGCCGCGCTGGGGCATCCCATCCGCGTGCTATCGCAAAGCGAAGAAGCACATTATGTCAGCAAAGGGCTGGTTCTGAATATCCCCGGTGCCAGTGGTATCGTGGCCGATCTTGGCGGTGGTAGTTTGGAAATTGTGCGCCTTGAAAAAGGCGAAGTGAAACATTCGATCAGTCTGAATATCGGCCATTTATCAAATGTGAGCGACAAGGATATAGATAAGGCGCTGGCTGGCGTAAAATGGCTTGGCGCGAAAAAGGACCTGAAATTATATGGCGTCGGTGGCAGTTTCCGCGCCCTTGGGCTGGCATTTATCGAGGAAGCACGCTATCCGCTTTCAGTATTGCACGGGCTGAAGATGGATGCCGATGACGCGATTGACATTCTGAACCATATTGTCAGCGATATATCCGATGTAGGCGGCATTCCCGAAGGCCGAAAAAAGACCATGCCAACCGCCGCGCGAGTCATGCGGGCTTTGATGCGCACGGCTAAAGTGGCCAAGCTGGAGATTAGCGGCACCTCTATACGAGATGGGGTGATCGCCGCGTATGAACTGAATGATGCTGAGCGCGCCGATTTTCTGCTGGCGGTCTGTTCGGAAATCTATCAGAATAATAGCCGCTTTCCCGATGTGCCGGAAAAGCTGTTTACCTTTCTAAAGCCGTTGCAGATGACCTCGGATAGTAAGCATTTCAACAGACTACTCGAAGCGGCCTGTTATCTGGCAGATTTCTGCTGGAACGAGCATGAAGATATTCGCGGTGATCTGGCCGCCCGCCGTGTGTTGGGACTGCCTGCAAACTGCATCACGCATAAAGACCGGATCTGGCTGGCGCTGGCTATCTATCACCGGCATGTCGGGCTGAAGCAAAATAAGGCGCGACCAAGAGAATTGCGGCATATTCTGGGTGAGGCGCATCGCAAACAGGCGGTTGCTATTGGTCTGGGGCTGCGTTTTGCCATGTTCTTTAGTGGTGGTACAGCAACCGACCTTGGTAAAATCCGTCTGAGTGTTGCCAAAAAGGTGCTGACTTTGCATGTGGAGGCGGGTGCCGCGGCGCTGATTGATGAACATGCAGAGCGTCGCTTTACATTGCTGGCGCAAAGCATTAAGTGCTCAGCATCGATCATAATAGAACATTAAGACGGTCTGATCGAGCTGTCGTCACGCCGACTATTTAGTAACGGATTATTGATATGCCTCAGGAAACGACATCGCACACTTATTTCGTGCCGCTTGCCAGCATCATGGAACATCATGAAGGTAATCTGGCGATGGCGATGAAAACCGACGACCTGCGCAACTGCGTCGTGACCATGCCGGTTATTATGGATGTGGGCACAGCTGGCGATGGGGGCAAAGCTGGCGCGCAGAGCTTTTTTGTTGGCGTTGCCGTAACCTGTGACTATGCCAGCCCCGAGGCTTTGTCGGATGAATTTGCCCGCAATGCACCAGCGGGGCATATTCCGATCTTTGCCTGGATCCCCGCGAACAGATTTGGCAATGATGATTTCGGCATTTTCATCGATCCGAATGATTGTGGCGAAACGCTGGTCAATGGGATGGTCGGGGAAATTATCGATCAGGCACAGATCGAAATGACCGTTACGCAACTAGCCGAAACAATGGCGCGTTAGATACGACCCAGCCGAACTAACCATAGAAACCTTATAGGGCCCGACGATGGCGATTTATGTTGATGCAGATGCCTGTCCGGTAAAAGACGAAACAGTCACTGTAGCCAACCGGCATAAGCTGGATGTTTATATCGTATCGAACGGCGGTATCCGCCCGCATCCGCACCCGCAGGTGCATATGATTATCGTGGCCGCTGGTGCTGATGAAGCTGATAAATGGATCGCCGATCAGGCCAAGACCGGCGATATCGTGATCACTGCCGATATCCCTCTGGCGGCCAAAGCTGTGGCGGCAGGGGCAGAGGTTTTGCGGCATGATGGTGATGTGATTACCGAGGCCAATATAGGTAATCAACTGGCAACCCGTGATCTGATGACCGATATTCGCGCGGCTGACCCGCTATTCACCGGACCGGGGCATAAAGGTCAACGTAGCTTTAGCAAACAGGATCGGTCACGGTTTTTGAATAATCTGGAAATGACGATCCGCAAAGTCAAAGCTGGCTAAACGAATGCGCGTGGTTAGTCATGCGCTGGTTTTTTAGTTATCTTTCCGGCTTCCAGCGCAACGTTTCGAACAATAGCGAACCTGTTCCCAATCACGCGCCCATTTTTTACGCCAAGTAAAGGGTAACCCGCAAGCTGCGCATATTTTTTTCGGAAAATTGGCTTTCTTTAACATTTTTGACATATATCTGTGACCATTTAAAGTGTTTTGCAGATTATTAATATTTTGCTGACCAGTTAATCATTACCTAGCCTGCTTTGCATGGCTAGTCATTAAAGGGGTTATTAAGGATGCCAGATATGAGGCCAGATACCAAGAATGTGCTGTTCCTCTGCACAGGAAATTCGGCGCGATCCATAATAGCTGAGGGCATTCTGCGGCACCGTGGTGGCGCGCGCTATCAGGCCTTTTCTGCCGGATCAAAACCAACAGGGATGCCCAATCCCCATGCGATTGCCGTTTTGCAAAGCCATGCTATTGACACTGATTTTGCCGCCTCGAAAAGCTGGGATATGTTTGCTGGTGATGCCTATGGAAAGATGCATATCATCATAACTGTCTGTGCGAATGCTGCTGGTGAGACATGTCCTATATGGCCAGGTCATCCGATCACGGCACATTGGGGGGTCGAGGATCCGGCAGCTGTTACCGGTAGTATAGCTGATATCGATGCAGCCTTTGCACTTACCTATGCGCAGATGGATGCCCGGATAAGCGCGCTACTGGCGTTAGGTGATCTGGACTTGCCCGCGCAATTGGACGCTGTTCGTGCGATAGGGGCATTATCATGAACAGGCAGACAATGGGACGTCAGCTTGTCGCCGAATGGCTTGGTACGCTTATGTTACTGGCCACAGTTATTGGATCAGGCATTATGGCCGAGCGCTTGGCAGGCGGAAATATAGCGATCGCGCTGCTTGGCAATACGATTGCAACAGGCGCCATATTGGTGGTGCTTATTACTGTGTTTGGGCCGGTTTCAGGGGCGCATTTCAATCCGGCGGTAACGTTAGCTTTTGCCATCCGTAAAGAGATTAGCGCCTCGATGGCGCTTTTATATATCGCGTTCCAGATTATAGGTGCTGTTTGTGGTGCGATGCTGGCGCATTTCATGTTTGAAGTCTCATTGATACAGATTTCACAGAATGTGCGCAGTGGCCCTGCGCAGATGGGCTCAGAAGCGGTTGCTACATTTGGCCTGGTCATGGTTATTTTTGGCGGTATCCGGTTTCGTCCCGATGCCGTGCCATGGCTTGTTGGCCTGTATATAACAGCAGCTTACTGGTTCACATCATCGACCAGTTTTGCCAATCCGGCGGTCACATTTGCCCGCTCTTTGACCGATAGTTTTTCGGGCATTCGCCCTGTTGATGCGCCGGGTTTTATTATTTCCCAGCTTGTCGCGGCGATGATTGCAACATATGTTCTTGGCTGGTTGTTCGGCAATAAGGCTGAACCACACAGCTAGAGTATTCCGAATGTCAGATAAGAATGATGTGTCTGCCGCGTATAATGTGTCAGGCAATAGACCAGCTGATTTCAAAAATCCGTCAATGTTGTTGTTGATTTTACTTTCGGGCATCGGCGGCTTTGCCATGGTTGTGGTGGTGCCGCTTATCCCAATTCTGGCTGATAGTCTTGGCGTGTCCTATGCCACCGCACAGCTAAGTTTAAGTGTATTTTTTGCTGCCTTTGCTATTGCCCAACTTATTCTGGGACCGTTCTCGGATAGTTTCGGGCGGCGAACAACACTTGTCATAGGGATGAGTCTGTTTGCGCTGGGGAGTCTGGCCTGTGCGATTTCGGAAACAGCCTATATCGTCATTTTGGGGCGCGGGCTTCAGGGTATTGGTGCAGCGTCTGGCATGGCTATTTCACGCGTGATTATCAATGATGTTCATGGCCGTGAAAAATCGACAAGCTTGATAGGCTATCTGACGATGGCCATGGTAGTGGGGCCGATGGTAGCGCCGACAATTTCTGGATTTGTTGCCGAGTCAATCGGCTGGCGCTGGTTGTTCTGGATGTTGTTTGTGGTTAGTTCATGCTTGTTGGTTGCGATTATCATGAAGCTGCCCGAAACGGTTCAGCTTTCGCGCGATGCTGATGGGCGTCGGCAGGGGATTTTTGATGGCTTGCCTTTGTTAAAAAATAGACAGTTTATCGGGCTGGCGGGCAATTGGGCTTTTAGCGCTTGTGTGTATTATGCCTTTCTGGCGGGTGCGGCCTATGTTGTCATCGAACAGATGGGGCGCCCAGAGACCGAATATGGCGCTTATTTCATTATGGTTTCGCTGGGATATATAACAGGCAACTGGATCGCAGCGCGTTATGCGCATGTTTACGGATCAGCTCGGTTTATAATGGCAGGTACGTTGCTGGCTTTGACGGTGACAATGATACAATGGCCTTTTTATGGGATGATGCATCCGGTCTATGTGTTTTTCCCGATGTCGATCATTGCCTTTGCTAATGGTCTTGTCAGTCCCCACTCAGCATCATCGGTGATGAATGTGGTGCCGCGTCTGTCTGGTGCTGCTTCGGGTCTTTCTGGATTTTTGCAGATTGGTGGTGGCGCTCTTATTAGCTTGCTGGTTGGCTATTTCCAGTTTCAATTTGGTTATACGCTGATCATCGTCATGTTCTTGGCAGCATGCTGTGCGCTGATATCGCTTATGCTATGCTGGCACATCATCCGCCCGTCGCGCTAGGAATACGCGATATTGGCCATAAAACAGCAGAAATATATGGGTTTAAGGCGCTTCATCATGCCGCTGATGAAATTAGGGCTTTCCATATGGTGCATTAAGCAGTAGGAATGCGACCAGACCTGAAAAAACAGGCAAAACCCAAGAGACATGATGATGACACAAGAACTCCGCAATATCGCGATTATTGCCCACGTTGACCATGGCAAAACTACCCTTATCGACTCGATTATGAAGCAAAGCGGGATGTTCCGCGATAATCAAGCCGTTGATGAACGCGTTATGGATTCGGGCGATCTTGAAAAAGAGCGCGGCATTACCATTCTTGCTAAGCCAACTTCGGTGGTATGGAAAGACACACGTATCAATATCATTGATACGCCAGGACACGCCGATTTTGGTGGTGAGGTTGAACGTGTTCTGGGGATGGCTGATGGCGTTATCCTGCTGACTGACGCAGCCGAAGGGCCGATGCCGCAAACCAAGTTTGTTCTGGGCAAGGCATTGGCGCAGGGATTACGCCCGATTGTGATTATCAACAAAATCGACCGCAGTGATGGCCGGCCTGAAGAGGTTGTTGACGAAGTTTTTGATTTGTTCGTTGCGCTTGATGCGAATGAAGAACAGCTTGACTTTCCCATTCTTTATGCGTCAGGCCGTGATGGCTGGTGCGTTGAAGAGCTGGAAGATAAGCGTGAAAATCTGCATCCGCTTTTGGATCGTATTCTGTTACATGTCGCGCCGCCACAAGTGGACGCCGATGCACCCTTTGCTATGCTGGCAACCTTGCTTGATTCAGACCCTTATCTTGGACGTTGCCTCGTAGGGCGCGTCATGCAAGGTACAGCTTCGGTTAATGAATCGGTACGTGCGCTTAATCTTGACGGCAGTGTTGTTGAATCAGGTCGTCTGACCAAACTGTTACGTTTTGAGGGCACCAATCGTGTGCCAGTCGATCAGGTCGCGGCAGGTGATATTGTTTGTATCGCGGGTCTTTCGATTGCGTCTGTGTCGGATACAATCTGTGCACCAGCTGTTACAATACCGTTGAAATCAACGCCAATCGATCCGCCAACTATGTCGGTTACGATCACCGTTAATGACTCGCCGCTGGCTGGCCGTGAAGGCAAAAAGGTGACATCAACAGTTATCCGTGAACGCCTGCTTGCCGAAGCCGAGACTAATGTAGCCATCACCTTTTCCGAAAGTGGTGGCAAGGATGCTTTTGAAATCGGTGGACGCGGCGAGCTTCAGCTTGGGGTGTTGATCGAAACCATGCGTCGCGAAGGCTTTGAGATGACAGTTTCACGCCCACGTGTGCTGTTCCAGACTGATGATGCGGGCGATCGGCTTGAGCCGATGGAAGAAGTCACCATCGATGTCGATGAAGAATATTCAAGCGGCGTGGTTGATGGTTTGAACCGCCGTAAAGGTGAGATGCTGGATATGCGCGCGGCAGGTGCTGGTAAAACGCGACTTGTTTTTCTGGCGCCATCACGCGGCCTGATTGGTTATCAAAGCCGGTTTCTGACCGAAACACGTGGCACAGGTGTGCTGAACCGTATTTTCCATTCCTATGCTCCATTTAAAGGTGAAATTATTGGCCGCCGAAATGGCGCTCTTATTTCAACCGATAATGGCATAGCGGTTGCCTATGCGCTGTTCAATCTGCAAGATCGTGGGTTGATGTTTGTGAGCCCACAGACACCTGTCTATCAAGGCATGATTGTTGGCGAGCATAACCGGAATAATGATCTTGAGATCAATGTTCTTAAAGGTAAGCAGCTGACCAATGTGCGTGCGTCGGGGACCGATGAAGCGGTGAAATTGGTGCCTGCCAAACGGATGTCTTTGGAAGAAATGATGGCCTATATCAATGAAGATGAGTTGCTTGAAGTGACACCGGAAAATCTACGGTTGCGCAAAATGTATCTTGATCCACATGCCCGAAAGCGCGCCGCTCGCGCCTAGGTCTAAAATCTTGGGTTTGTAATCAATAATCGTTTATATCTGGTGTGCTGTCGGTTTTTTTATGGCGCACTACAAAACGTAATGCGATTGATGCCAGCACCGTAAAAATAGCAAAACATATTAATGTTTGTTCCCACGTTTCGGGCAGAAATGTGAAAGAATCTATAGGCGTGCTGTGCTGTATCTTTAACGCAGCCCCATTCATAAAACTACCAATGCCAAGCGGTAGAAAAATGGCCATGCTTCCATCTAATGTGACTTCAAGTATAACAAAAAACAAACCCAAGATGAGCCATACTTCGATAAGTAATAGCCAGTAAGATAATGTAGCTAATAGGCTCATTTATGTTTTTCCTTTTTTAGGAATGCTGGACATCAAGGTCTCAAGTCCACCAAGAATACCAGTCACTTCAGTGGGCATGATGATAGTTTTGGTTGATTCGCCAGCGGCTAGCATTCCGATTGCTTCGACTTGGCGTTTCATAATTTCAAAATTCACGGCCGCCTGACCATTTTTCTCGATTGCTTCGCCAATGACACGGGTTTGCTCGGCGTCGGCTTCGGCATTTATCTTGATCGCATATGCACTAGCATCAGCTTCAATGCGAACGGCGTCTGCTATTTTTTCGGCTTCGTAAAGTTTGGCATCGGCCGCTAGTTCGATTGACCTTTTTTCTCCTTCGGCGCGGGCAATCGCCGCCCTACGTTCACGTTCAGCATTCAATTGCTGGCGCTGCGCTTCTTTGGTTTGATCGTCAATGATAACATCGGTGATTTCGGTGCGCGTAATTTCAATGCCCCAGATTTCAGCAGCTTCTTGCAGGAATGTGGCAATCTCCGCATTCATAGATTCTCGACTGGACTGTAAATCATCGAGTTCCAACTTGCCCGCTGCCGAGCGCACGATTGACGAGGCCGCCGTGTGGATGGCACCGCCAACATCTTGAATGCGATACACTGACCGACTGGCATCAACGACGCGATAAAATACTGTTGTTTCGAGCCTTACTTCAACATTATCTCTTGTAATGACTGAAATCGTAAATTCTGGAAGCTGACGTTCTAGGATAGAGACCTTGTATCCGACTCTATCTAAATACGGAACAATGATAGATAAGCCAGCCGTCAAGGTTTTTGTATATTTGCCAAAACGTTCGATAACAAATACCTGTGATTGCGGCACTATTTTTATGCCAAGGTATAGTGTTAAGATCACAACAGCAGTGAAAAGGATCGCAACACTACTAGATAAAAAGTCGATTATTTCCATTATGTCTCTCTCTGGTATGTGTCTCTATGGCAATTTACTGATGAAGCGCTGTAAATACAGAGTTTAAAGTATTTCTCTTAGTGGGATATTACAAGTTCAATCACATATCGATTAGTAGTGCCTACACGCTTGGCAAACGCGGACAAGAAAATAGCATATTTTCTTTCCTGTTTTTATGCCAATCTAGTATAGGATATTAAATGTAATATGTGCTTTTTTAAAAGGCTGGTTTGTTTTACAAATTTGCCGTAACTGCTCTGTTTGGTTGCTAGGTCTGGAGTTGCTTCATGTCATCACCCTATGTTTATGATAAGGCAAATATGGCGCGGGCTGTTGCCCGCATGTTGCTGGAAATTGATGCGGTTCTGTTTCGTGCTGATGAGCCTTTCAAGCTGACGTCTGGGATGATGAGCCCGGTCTATATTGATTGCCGTAAAATCATTTCATTTCCGCGTATGCGGGCGGCGATGATGGATTTTGGCGCGACCGTCATTATGAATGACATCGGCCATGAAAGCCTTGATGCGCTTGCTGGTGGTGAAACTGCCGGTATCCCGTTTGCCGCCTGGCTGGCAGAACGGACACATCTGCCGATGCAATATGTCCGCAAAAAGCCCAAGGGGTTTGGCCGCGATGCGCGGATCGAGGGCGATATCCATGACGGGCAGCGTATTCTGTTGGTCGAGGATCTGACTACGGATGGCGGTAGCAAGCTGAATTTTGTCGAAGCCTTGCGCAAAGCTGGTGCCGAGGTGGCGCATACATTTGTGATTTTCTATTATGATATTTTCAAGGATACGCCAGAAAAGCTGGCCGCCGAGGGTATCTCACTTCATTATCTTGCCACATGGTGGGATGTGCTGGCGGCTTGTAAGGAGACAAACCGGTTTGATGCCAAGACATTGGCGGCGGTTGAAGCCTTTCTGAATGATCCACGTGCCTGGTCAAAGGCACATGGTGGCGTTTGATAATACACCCTCGCGAAAGGACGTTTTTTGATGACAATTGATATGATGAATTTTACCCCGTTGAGCGCGCTTATTGGTGGTGGGATGATTGGTCTTGCCGCCCTCGTTTTGATGGCAACAAAGGGGCGGGTAATGGGTATAAGCGGCATTCTTGCCAGTCTGGTCCGGCCTGATGCAGACGATAGTAATAGTTGGCGCCTCGCATTTGTGGCAGGTGCCATGCTTGGTCCGCTAGCGCTGGGCCTGTTTCATTATGATATTGAGATTACACCTGTGGCCTCGGGCTGGGTTCTGCCGCTGGCAGGCTTGCTGGTTGGCTTTGGGGCAGCGCTGGGGTCTGGATGCACATCCGGACATGGCATTTGTGGGCTGGCACGGCTTTCACCTCGGTCATTGGTGGCAGTCATGACCTTTATGTTGACGGCGGTGATTACGGTGTATCTTGTGCGCCATACGGGGGTGATGTGATGCCTTTGCTGTTGAGCTTTGTGATCGGGGGATTGTTTGGCATTGGGCTGGCGATTGCGGGTATGTTGAACCCGTCTAAGATCGCTGGATTTTTGGACATTTTTGGTTTGTGGGATCCGTCGTTGGCTTTTGTCATGGGTGGCGGGGTTATCGTCAATCTAATCGGACATCGGCTGTTGATGAAGCGGGCAACGCCATTATTTGGCGGTAGCTTCAGATTGCCGACAGTGCAAGATATTGATCGCCGGTTGTTGGCGGGGAGCGCAGTGTTTGGCATTGGCTGGGGACTAGGCGGATTATGCCCGGGGCCAGTTATTTCATCCTTGCTATTGCGTCCGGCAGATATCGTGCTTTTTGCGGTTATGATGATGGCTGGTTTGTGGCTTGGCAAAGTGATCAGATAACCCGCCAAGTCCAAAAATATAATTGCCTATTTTGGATTTTGCGTGAAAAGTAGCTGGGTCAAGATTGAGTATTGGTAGTGGTTTGCCTAGCATATGAAAACATTTGATTACATTATTATTGGTGCTGGCTCGGCGGGATGTGTGCTGGCTGATAAGCTCAGCGCCGATGGTCGTCATTCGGTATTATTGCTGGAGTCAGGCCCGTCTGACGATCGCTTCTGGATCCGTACGCCAATCGGCTATGGTATGTCCTTTTATGACCGTAATGTGAATTGGCGATTTTCGACGTTACCGGAACCTGGCCTTGATGGTCGCAAGATATATTGGCCGCGTGGCCGTGTGCTTGGCGGTTCAAGTTCGATCAACGCACTGGTCTATCATCGCGGTGTTGCAGAGGATTATGATGACTGGGCGGCGGCAGGCAATCCGGGCTGGGACTATCAATCAGTCAAGCCGGTTTTTGACGCTTTCGAACAAATGGTTGATGCCAAAGACAAGGTCAAAAATGCTGATGGCAAACTGACAGTCTCTGACCCATCTTCGAGTCTGCATCCAATGAAAGACGATTTCTTTGACATGTGCGCGCAAAGCCAGACCCCATTTGATCGCACCCCGTCACAGTTAGGCGAGGGCATATCGTCTTATTTGATCACAACCCGCAATGGCAAACGCTGCTCAAGCGCGGTGGCCTTTTTGCGTCCCGCGCTAAAGCGCAAAAACCTGACGGTGATGACGAATATTGATGCTGAACGCATTCTGTTTCAGGGCAAGCGTGCCACCGCGGTGTTTTGCAGATATAAGGGCGAGCAGATAACAATCAACGCTAATCGCGAGATCATTCTGTCGGCTGGTGCAGTCAAATCACCACAATTACTTCAGGTGTCTGGGATTGGTCCGGGCAAGGTTCTGCGTGCGGCTGGCGTTACCGTCAAAATAGATCACCCACATGTAGGCATGAATATGCAGGATCATCTTGGCATCAATTATTATTTTAAGGCGAATAAGCCGACCTTGAATAATGTGCTGGGACGATGGCCAGGTCGTATTATGGCGGGTATCGAGTATGTTCTGCGTAAAACCGGCCCGCTCTCATTAAGTGTTAATCAGATTGGTGGTCTGGTCAAAACTGATCCCAGCCTAGCGGTAGCAGATGCACAGATATACGCCAATCCGGTGAGCTATCAGATTAAATTTCATAATGAGCGTCCGTTGTTAAAGCCGGATGCGTTTCCAGGCTTCATCCTCGGCTTTAACAGCTGCCGACCAGCTAGCACAGGCACAATTACAATCACGTCTGAAAAGGCTTCTACGCCACCAGATATTCTGGGCAATTATATGACACACCAAAAAGATATTGATGATGTTGTGAAGATGGCACGTTTTATCGGCCAGCTACAGAACACGCCTGCTATTCAACAGGTTCTCTCAGCCGCGCCAAACACGCCACTTGACGCAATGAGCGACGACGATATTATCGCTGACTTTAAGGAAAGATGTGGAACGATTTTTCATCCTTCCTGTACCTGCCGTATGGGCACATCAATCGAAAATTCGGTTGTAAATTCGGATCTGAAAGTTCATGATACAGAGGGTTTACGAGTTGTTGATGCGTCTGTATTTCCAAATATTACCTCGGCAAATATTAATGCCCCCACAATAATGGTGGCGCATAAAGTTGCTGAGTTTATTCTGGCTGAGGCTAAATGAAATCAAGGCCAGATGAAATCAAGGCCAGATAAAATCGAGCCCATGTGAATGGCTCGATAATTGTATTTTACTATGGTTAATGAACAGCGGTGTATGAACAGCGTCGAATGTATGTGATATGTATCATATGCAGAGAAACGTATTTTGATCTGACCGATCCGTTTATTCAATTAAGCAGGGCGAATTGCAATGAAAATAAAATCATCATATTTATGGGCAGGCCTGATTGCTATGCTTGTTGGTCTGTGGATGGCCTCTGGTTCATTCATGAATGATACGGCCATGAATGAAACGGCGGTGGCAGTAAATGACAGCACGCAAGCCGTCACTGACAACATCGCAGACAGCGTAACGCAATCTGATGGTGTGGCTAATTTTAAGGTCTCAGCCATAAGCGTTCAAAATGAGATGATTACACGCACGGTTCGCGCCAATGGGGTGAGTGAAGCGGCCTTTGACGTTACCGTGTCATCGAAGATTGATGGCAATATCATCGATATTCCGGCAACCGAAGGAAGTGAAATCAAATTAGGTGATGTGCTGATTGTTCTGGATAAAGGCACCCTGCCTGAGCAGATTGCAGCGGCAAAGGCTGAGTTAAATGCGGCAGAAAAATCTTATGATGCTGCTCAAAAGCAATCAAAAGGCACCTTAGAAGAAGAACTTGCCGCCGCGCGTGCTAATTTGGTTGTGACCGAAAAGCGCTTAGCGATTGCCAATGAGCTGGCCAAAGATAATTTCACAGCCCCGTTGGAATTGGCGCAGTTAAAGGCCGATTATCAGAATGCCCGCGTTCAACTTGCCAAGATCGAAACTGCCCAGAATTATCAGTCTGAGCTGGAAGTTGCACAGAATATGGCGCGTGTTGAAGCTGCGCGCGCTTCACTAGCAACCCTTGAAAATCAGCTAGAGGATTCGACGATAACATCACCTGTAAGCGGCTTGCTTGAGACATTGCATGTTGAAAAAGGCGAGCGCATGAAGCGTGATGCGATGGCGGCTACTATTCTTGGTATGGACACATTGAGTGTTATTGTTGCTGTGCCACAAAATGATATTGCGCAGATTTCAGTTGGCGATATGGTTGACGTCAATATAGCAGGGGCTGGCACCAATAAGGGTAAAGTCACCAAAATTGCGTCGCGGTCAAATCCGACAACGCGGACATTTGATGTCGAGGTGTCGTTGCAGAATAAGGATCGTAAATTGCGCGGTGGGGTCACTGTTGAGGCATCAATTGATGTGGGTGTAATCGCCGCATTTGGCATTTCGCCTGCGCATTTGTCAGTATCAACAAACGGGACTTTATTTGCCAAGGTCAGCATTGATGGTGTTGTGCAGACGATAGATGTCGAAATGGTTAGCTCAGGTGACGAGAAGGTGTTTGTCTCGGGTCTGCCTGATGGGGCAACCGTATTAACTGTTGGTCAGGCCTTTGTTGAAGTGGGTGACAAAGTTGATGTCATCCTAGAGGCCGTATCATGAACCGCATAATCGAAGCTGCTTTTTCTCGCTCTGGTGCGGTTCTGCTGGCACTAGTTGTCCTATGCGGAATTGGCCTGTCGGCATTTAATGATATTCCCAAGGAAGCCACCCCGGATATTGATATTCCGGTTGCCTATGTTTCAGTCGGTTATAAAGGTATTTCGCCAAGCGATGCCGAACGGTTGTTGATTAAGCCGCTGGAAAAGCATCTGCGGACTGTCGAAGGTCTTGATGTGATGAAATCAGTTGCTGCCGAAGGCTATGGGTCTGTTTCACTTGAGTTTGCGGCTAATGAAAATATTGACCGTGCGCTGGCTGATGTTCGCCAGGCGGTTGATGACGCCAAACCCGATTTGCCAGCCGATGCCGATGAGCCAAAGGTTATCGAGATTAATCTATCACAATTTCCAATTTTGACGGCGGCTTTGTATGGGCCGGTTTCGGAACGGGCAATGGTGCTGGCAGCGCGTGAAATTAAAGACAAGATTGAAGCCTTGCCAGGTGTTCTTGAGGTCGAAATTGGCGGCGACCGCGAAGAGGTGCTGGAAATTCTGGTCGATGCGTCAAGCATGGAAGCCTATGGCCTAGACCCGTCCGTGGTGACACGTCTTGTTCAAGGCAATAACCAACTGGTGACGGCAGGGGCGATTGATGATGGCGGTGGGCGTTTGTTGGTTAAGGTGCCAGGGGTGCTGGAAAGTGTTGATGAGTTGATCAACATGCCGATCAAGGCACGCGATGGGACGTCAATCAAGTTTGGTGATGTGGCTGTTGTGCGTCGCACCTTTGAACAGGCCGAAGGCTGGTCGCGCGTTAATGGTGAAGCGGCGATTGTGCTTGATGTCCGCAAGCGTGTTGGTGCCAATGTCATCAATGTGGTTGAAGCGGCACGAGCGGTTATTGATACAGCCGCGCCGATGATTGGCAAGGATGTAAAGGTCAGCTATCTGTTTGACGATTCAAAGGATGTGCGTAACCTGTTAAGTGATCTTGGTAACAATGTTGGGGCGGCGGTTATCATTGTTATGGTGGTTGTGCTGGCAACATTGGGTGTTCGGAATGCCACCTTGGTTGGTCTTGCAATCCCCGGTTCATTTCTGATTGGCATTACGGTATTGAACAGCCTTGGCATCACGATGAATATTGTGGTGCTGTTTTCGCTTATTCTTGTTGCGGGCATGTTGGTTGACGGGGTGATTGTGACGACTGAATATGCTGATCGGCGCATTGCCATGGGGGCAACGCGCCGTGAAGCCTATATGGTTGGTGCCCAGCGTATGGCCTGGCCGATCATTTCATCAACAGTAACAACTTTGATGGTGTTTATGCCGCTACTTGTGTGGCCAGGCATTGTTGGCAAATTCATGAAGTTTTTGCCGATCACTGTGATTTGTGTGCTTACGGCATCATTGGTTATGGCGCTCATTTTCATTCCCGTTCTGGGCAGTATGATTGGTAAAAAATCGGTGCCTAAGGGTATGATTTCATCAACCGCCCCACGGTTTTACCGGCGCGTGCTCAAAGTTGCCATTAGCCGTCCTTTGGCGGTGATGGGGTCGGTAATCGGCTTTATGGTCTTTGCCTTTATGGGATATGGCAGTGCTGGGCTAGGCGTAGAGTTTTTCCCCGATATCGAACCCGATCAGGCACAGGTTCAGGTGCTTGCCCGTGGTGATCTATCGGCAAAGGAACGAGATGCGCTGGTGGTGCAAGCCGAACAAAGTATAATTTCGGCTGGTGGTGTTCGCGATTTCTATGCGCGTTCTTTCAGAGGTGGCGGTGCAGGCAACCAAGCGCCACGTGACTCAATCGGCACAATCCGTACGGTATTTGTCGATTGGCGTGAGCGGGACAAAGCCAATACAATCATCGAAGATATGCGGGTGATGGTCAAAGACATTGCCGGTGTCGAAATCAATATCCAAAAACCGCAAAAGGGACCTGGTGGCGCACAGCCGATCCAACTGGAAATTGTTGGTGATAATCTGGACGATGTTGGTGCGGCAGCAGGAGCCGTTATCAAGCGGATGGAGGAGATTGGTGGCTTTGTCGATATCACCGATAGCCGTCCACTACCGGGGATGGAATGGACCTTGGTTACTGACCGCGATGCCGCCAGCCGACATGGTATATCAATTGCCGGGCTTGGTACTATGATTAAGATGCTGACACGCGGTGCGCGCATTTCTGATTACCGCCCGGATGACAGCGAAGACGAACTGGATGTCGTGATGCGGTTCATGGGCGATCAACGTAATCTTGACCGGTTAAAAGAGTTACGCGTGCCCGCGGCGGATGGGTCCTATGTGCCCTTATCGGTATTTGCGTCACTGCAACCACGCGTCAAGCAGGGCAATATCGAACGGCTTGATGGGCGTCGCTATATGTATATCAATTCGGATGTCAGCGAAGGCCTGTTGCCTGCCGAACAATTCACCAAATTGCAAACATCCTTGAGCGAAGCGCCGTTAGCGCAGAATGTCGATATTGTGTATGGCGGGGAAAATGAAGATATTGCTGAAACACAAGCATTTCTTGGTAAATCATTTTTGCTGTCAATGACGTTGATGGTTGTTGTGTTGATGCTTCAGTTCAATTCGGGCTGGCAGGCCTTTATCATCATGTCGGCAATCATTCTATCAACAGGTGGTGTGGTGCTGGGGTTATGGGTAACAGGTCAGCCGTTTGGCGTGGTTATGTCAGGGCTTGGCGTGATATCGCTTGCTGGTATTGTGGTGAATAACAACATCGTTTTGATCGATACGTTCAATGAATATCGCAAGCGTGGTTATAAAGCACGTCATGCCGCATTCCGCGCTGGTCTGGTGCGTTTCCGTCCGGTTGTACTGACCGCGATCACAACTATTCTGGGGCTGTTGCCGATGGTTTTCGAACTGACCATTAAGCTTGCTGATCGCGAGATTTTTGCTGGTGCACCTTCGTCACAATGGTGGACTCAGCTATCCAGCACAATCGCTGGTGGTTTGACCTTTGCGACAATTTTGACGTTGGTGGCAACGCCTGCGATGCTGGTATTACGTGATTCAGCGCCGGTGGTGTGGGTGGCAAATAAGATTGGTCAAATACCGATTGGGCGCAGATTCAGACAGGCCGTATCGGCCTGATCGCGAATATGGCCTTTATATCTGGACAGACATGCCTAATATCTGGATTGACATGCCTAGCCGCGAATGATCGCTTCCAAGCCATCAGCAATTGCCAGTAAGCGGCGGTCATGATGGCGTGATCCCATTAGCGACAAGCCAACTGGCGCGGTGCCAGGCTGATGACATGGGATCGAGATAGTTGGCCGGTCAAGATAGTTTGAAATCGCCGTATTACGCAGACTGCGCGCATTCATTTCAAGTTGCTTGTCAAGGGTTGGCATGGCGTTAATGGCAGGTGCTATGCCCGGTGTTGTGGGCAGAACCAGTGCATCAAACCCGCGTGTTTGCATTTTGATAGCATGGCAGACGGTTTCGCGCTTTTCGAGCATGGCAATATAGTCAGCTGCCAGAATATCAGCGCCGCCACGCAAACGATGCCAGATAAAGGGATCATAGTTATCAGATTGATCGCTTTCCAGCCATTGACGATGAATGGCATAGGCTTCGGCAGATACGATACTTTTTGTATTATTGCTGGGGCGCATGTCTTCGAGCGCGTCAAGGCGGATTTTTTGCACATGCACGCCTGCATCCCGCAGGCGGTCTATAGCGGTATCAAAGGCGGTCGCAACCTCGGCATCCAGATCTTCCATCAGATACCCATCAGGAATCGCAAGGCGCAGTCCAACCGGGGTAAAGGGCGTTTCAGACACGCCTGCACCGCCTGCCATGATGCTGTCGATGATGCTGACACAGGTTACGCTATTACCCATCGGGCCAGCCGCGTCGAA
>NZ_CBFHNB010000042.1:0-20288 GCF_965657105.1 Puniceispirillum sp. (SeqCode) | reverse complement strand
CGTGGGTTTGGCAAAGTCCGTCATGACGGCATGTTTTCTGCCAAAAAAATCGATGTGAATAATGACGGCATGATCAGCCGCGATGAGATGTTAGCGCGCCAGCAAAGCCGGTTCGATATAATCGACACCAACAAGGACGGCATGATTGCACCGGCAGAATATAACGCCAAGATGACAGCTATGTTCGAAAAGCTGGATGCGAATGCTGATGGGTTGTTGCAGCCAGATGAATTGCCACGGCGTCATCAACACAAACATCGTGACAAGCACAAGCGTGACGGTTCGCATGGTCATGATATGTCGGCAAGCTAAAGGCAATTTATCGCATAGCCACAAGCCTGCCCCAAGACCAACCACGTCTTTAGCCGTGTTCCCCTCCGTTAGGGCTAAAGACAATGCAACTCGCACCGCCGTTTCTCCCCCGGCGAAGGCGTAACAACGTTACGCTGGTGCGAGTTCGCTTTCCAATCCCCGCATATAGCTATTCACCCTCTGTGTCTTTATCGACAAAATCCAGCGATGCCGAATTGATACAATAGCGCAAGCCTGTTGGTTGTGGCCCATCGGGAAATACATGGCCAAGATGCGCATCACAGCGATTACAATGCACTTCGGTGCGCCGCATAAGGAAACTACGATCCTCGGTCTCACCAACTGCCCCATTTTCGACAGGTTGGTAAAAGCTTGGCCAGCCGCTACCTGACTCGAATTTCGTGGCGCTATCAAACAGATCCGCCCCACAGCAAATACATTGATAAGTGCCATCTGCATGATTATCGCATAGTGCCCCGGTAAACGCGCGCTCAGTACCATGTTCGCGTGTTACCTGATATTGTTCTTCGGTCAGCATATCGCGCCACTCGGCATCCGTTTTGATGATTTTGTCAGACATAAATTTCTCCCATTAAATTGCTTAGCATATTATGCGGCTGTAATATTTCGTGCCTGCATCGCTTGCCAGATCGATGCCGGGGTGGCGGGCATATCTATATGGGGTATCGATAGCGCATTACAAACCGCCGAAATGACCGCATGCGGTGCCCCAATTGCGCCAGATTGCCCTGCCCCCTTTACTCCCAGAACGTTATTCAGACACGGCGTGTTACGCATGGTGATATCGAGCATCGGAATATGGTCTGCGCGCGGCAATGTATAATCCATCAATGATCCAGCCAGAAGTTGTCCCTGATCGTCATAGACAACATGCTCAAAAAGCGCCTGGCCGATGCCCTGAACGATGCCGCCTTGTATCTGACCTTCCAACATGACCGGATTGATAACGACACCAAAATCATTGACGCAGGTAAATCGATCCAGTTTTACCTTGTATGTCGCTGGATCAATCTCTACCTCGGCAATATGACAACCATAAGGGTAGCTGGGGCCATCACTGGCATAAGGCTGGCGCATATCAAACATATGCGGGGTCTTTTCATCAGCAAGCGAGATGACCAGATCTGCAAGCGTGATTGACCGGTTACTGGCTTTATCGGCAAAGATGCCATCGTCAAAAGCCAGATCATCCAAGGTGCAATCCAGCGTTTGTGCCGCCTGTGGTCGCGCCAGTTCGATAATGCTAGCTGACGCCTCGGCAACAGCCGAACCAATCAATGCTGTCATCCGTGCCCCGCCTGTGGTGCCGTCGGGCATGGTCGCCGAGTCACCTTGCTGGACAGTGATTTTTTCAGCATCATAGCCCAGCTTGTCAGACAGAATTTGGGTTAGTGTCATCCGGTGTCCCTGGCCATTACATTGCTGTGATGCCAACACCGTCATATGCCCATTTGCGGCAAAGCTGATATGCACACCGCCATCACTGCCATCACCGCTTTTCTCAAGATACATGCCAAGACCGATACCACGATACAGCCCCTTAGTACGCGCAGCCTCACGTCGGGTGGCAAACCCGTCCCAATCGGCACGCTGCAATGCGGTTTCAAACAAGGCTGGCATGTCTCCACTATCAATGGTGATGCCAACCGCCATGGGATAGGGCATCTGGTCTGCCTTGATAAGATTACGTCGCCTTACATCAACGCGGCTGATACCTGTTTCAAACGCGATCTGGTCCAGCAGCCTTTCCAATGCGTAAATCAACTCTGGGCGTCCTGCACCGCGATAGGCATCAATAGCGGGGGTATTTGTCACGACCCCGCGTACGCGCAAGCTTGCCACCGGAATATCATAGGTGCCTGTCAAAGCTGAATTGGCTGAAATTGTGGGAATAGCCGTTGAAAAATTAGACAACCACGCGCCCATATTGGCATGCACATCGGCTTCATAGGCCAGAATACGCCCACTATCATCAATCACCGCACGCGCCTTTGTACGCGTATCCCGACCTTGAATGTCCGAGATAAACCCATCGGAACGTGGCTGTTGCCAGCGCACCAAACCACCAAGCTTGCGCGCCGCCCAGCTGACCAGCACCTGTTCTGGATGCAGAAAAATCTTGAAGCCAAAACTACCGCCAACATCATGCGTCAAAACGCGAACCGCATCATGGTCCAAATTTAGCGCATCGGCAATCTGCGTCGAAATAGACCGCGCACCTTGCGTCCCGCACCATATCAAAAGCGTATCGGGATCATCACCAGGTGCCGCGATTATGGGCCGTGTTTCAACCGAATTGACAATCACACGGCTGTTAATAACATCCACTGCAACGATTTTCTGTTTCCCCTGTGATGCGGCGGCGAACATATCCTTGGTCGCGGCCGGATCGCCTTTTTGCCAATCAAATGCAATATTTGACGGATATTCTGGATATAATTGGGGGGCACCCTCTGTCACCGCGTCATAAACATCGGTGACAGCATCTAGCGGGTCAAAATCAACCGCGATCAGATCAAGCGCAGCATCAGCATGAATCTGGCTATCCGCCACAACCATCGCCACAATATCACCCGCATAGCGGTTAATATCCCTAACCATTGGGGGTTTGGTAACCATAGGCATCGGATTGTCATCACTATTCACAACGACATTCTTACAGGCAATTTCACCAACATTATCGGCATCAAGATCAGCTTGTGTAGCTACCAACACCACCCCGGGGGCGTCTGCCGCGGCGCTGACATCAAGCGATAGTAATTTTGCATGGGCAAACGGCGCACGCAAAAAGGCAACGCGCAACCCTTCGCCAGCCTTGATATCATCAGTATAGAGCCCAGCGCCAGTTACAAGCCGATAATCTTCTATGCGCGTCAGCCCTTGACCTATTTCAAATTTCATCGCCTACCGCCTGTTATCTATCTGTGCGCCTAATCAGATGACAACATCCGGAACGCATCTCCAATACGCATCGCTGTTGTGATCCAGCATAAGACGCCAAAACCCAGTGCCAACATCGTGAAATATGATGGCATTAATGTCATCAGACATAAAAGCATGATGGTCTCGGCACCTTCGGTCAAGCCGCCAAGATGATAGAATTGCTTTTTACCGCGTGCATCTGTCGATATGCCGCGCTTGGCAGCGATAATGGCAAAACCCAGAAAGCTAGTCGCCGTACCGATAAAGCTAAAAATCAGAAAACATGCAGCCAAGCCATTTGCCGGATCGTTCAGCACAAAGGCAAACGGAATCGAGCTATAGAAAATAAAATCAAAAACAATATCCAGATAGCCACCAAAATCACTGGCGCTCGACGCACGCGCCACAGCCCCATCAAGACCATCAGCAAGCCGGTTAACCAGAATAAAGCCCAACCCGATCAGCAAGGCATCGAATGCAATGCTGACTGCCGCCGCCAGCCCCATGAGTCCCCCAAAAACAGTCACCTGATTTGCGGTTATGCCCCATCTGACAAGTTGCTGGCCAACGGGCTTGAGCATGGCATCAATAGCCGGACGAAGCTTCGCGTCAAACATCAGTTTTTGAAACAGGTTTTGTCTGCGCCTTTGTCGCTGGCCGCGCCAGGATCGTCTCGCCTGCCACACAATGTTGCCCGATGGCGATAGCCGCAACATGATCCGACGGCACAAACAGATCAATCAGACCTGCCACATGTGACATGCCAAAACTGTCACCTGCTTTGATATGCTTGCCTTCTGGCAAGCGACACACAAGCTGGCGCGCGCTAGCTGTAGCCAGCTGTACAAGCGTAACATGCCTGTTTTGATCCGATAAAAACCGGACTTCACGACGTTCATTACCTGCTCTGATTGCCGCCAGCACATCCTTATCAAAGGCAGACTTATAAGCAAAACAATCGGTGCCACCAAGATGTTTTCGTTGCCCGGGGATTAGCAGATTATCTAGCACGCGGCCACTGACAGGGTTACATTGCCACTGCATATCCGCCAGGGATGTCCGTATTGTTACACGTAGGCCCATTTCGGTAGTATTTGATAAATCATCTTGCGGCAAAGATGGCGACGGATAAGGCGCCTCAGAAATACCGACAATCACGCCGTCAGCAGGGGCAATTATAGCTGCGTCATTATCCGGACGCTGGCGTTGGGGCATCCGCATGATATGGGCAAACCACAATGTAAGACCCAGCGCAAAGGTGCCTAGTGGCAGATAAATCAGGCTGAGCACGATAGTCACACCTCCAGCCATAGCCACGAATATCCATCCATCACTAGCAATACGGCCAAAGATGCCACGGCCTGATGCCATCAATCCGGTTGTAGAGTCGTCAGCCATCATCACCTTGCCAATTTACTCCTTGCCTGTTTAGCATAGCCCAGCCGCATCCATTCATCAGCCCTTGATATCATATGATTTGAACGCCCCAAAATACACGATAAATTATTCGGGAACTGCAAACACCTGATTAGGGAAAATGAGATCTGGATCATTAATTGCTGCCGCATTCTGGCGCACTATATCGACATAACGAATACCCTCGCCATAACGACGATAGGCAATACGCCACAAAGCATCCCCCGATTGCACAATTACCAGATCGCTTCCATCCAGACCTTTTTGAAGATCACTGGTGACAAGGGGTAACCTGTAGGTAGCAACCGATTGGCTGTTTTCGTCAAGCAGATTGAACATCATCTCAAAGCGAACTTTGCTCATATCAACGGCGCCAGATACCTGCCATTCGTGATTGTCCTGACCCGCCTGAACTGGCACGGCTATATCAGCAAATTTTTGATCCTCAAGGCTAACCAAAAGACGCACGCCACCGCGTGAAATACCCGCAATCGAAATCCGCTCTTGATCCAGCCATATAATAGATCGTGGCGCAACAATCGGCATGGCGGCATCATTTTCTGGACTACTGGCTTCAGCCTGTTTCACAGTCTCAGCCTCAGGTGCCTGTAACAATTTCGGCATATCAGTTTCGGTTTGCGGCAATAATGCCACCAACGGCTGCGCAGACTCAGCTTCGTCAATTTCAATAGCCAGCGTTATATCCGCCAGCTCACTCTGGCCATCTTCGGTTTCCATGCCGATCATCACCAGATGCTGACCTGGTGCCAGTGGGCGCTCAAGCACGACGACCCATTCACCATTTTCATCAGCAACCGTCTCACCCAGTAAAATGTCTTGTTCAAACACACGGATTTTTGCATTTGGCGTTGCCTTGCCCGCAAATACAGCCGCGCCATCAGGCTTTACCCGCGCTATATCTATTTCCAGCCTTGCCTTATTGTCAGTCATATTTGCTGTATCGTCGGTCTTTTGATCTTCACCATCGCTAGATGCTGAAGCCGCCTCTTGTGACGTTGCGGTCTTGTCTTCTTCAGGCGCTGTCTTATCTGGTTTGGGTATATCCAGCACTTCCGCACTTTGCGGCTCTACCGCCGTGACATTTTCGTCAGATAGAAACACCCAACCAAGCGCAAAGGCTGCCAGAATGACACCCACCGAAATTAACAATAAAATCTTTAGTCGCACGGTTTAAATTCCATCTTTGTGATAATAACAGCTTAAGCGTAATCCTAAATTACTGTAGGTTCAATACATACCGTAGTTACCATCGATCAACAGGACTTCTTCATGAAAAAAATATGTGTCTTTACCGGTGCCGCCACCGGCAATAATCCAATTTATCGCGATGTTGCAACTGAAACGGGTAAAATGCTGGCTTCACGCGGCCTTGGACTTGTTTATGGCGGTGGCAAGATGGGGTTGATGGGAGCGGTTGCCGATGGTACCATTGCCGGCAAAGGACATGTAACAGGTATTATTCCCCATTTTTTAAATGATATTGAAGTCGGGCATCCTGATGTCAAAGATCTGCATGTTGTTGATACGATGCATGAACGAAAGGCAATGATGTATGATATATCATCAGCCTTCGTCATTTTACCGGGCGGCCTTGGCACGTTGGACGAAACCATGGAAGTCATTACTTGGCGACAGTTAAAACAGCATAGTAAACCGATCATCATTCTCAATCAGAATGGCTATTGGGATCACCTGCTTGCGCTGTTCCAATCGGTGATTGCTAATGACTTTATGCATGATGACCATTTGAACCATTTTGAGGTCGCGCAGAATCTTGATGAGTTGGGTAATCATCTGGATAAATTTGCCTGAAAATTGAGCAGGCGATTGGATATTCTCAGCCAACCAGCCAATAACTAGCCGATAACTAGCCAATTAAGGGGTAAATCCACCCACAGCACTTGTTTTTTATCCATTCTGGGCTTAAAAAAAGTCATATTTACAAGCCGAATTTTAAGATATTTAAACAGCTTGTAACAGCCCCCGGCCTGATAAATTTTGAGGAAAAAGCATGTCCCGCATTAAGGTAAAAACGCCAGTAGTCGAATTAGATGGCGATGAAATGACCCGCATCATCTGGCAGAAAATTAAAGACAAGCTCATTTTCCCCTATCTGGATATTGACCTCAAATATTATGACCTTGGCATCGAAAAGCGCGATGAAACAGATGACCAGATCACAATCGACGCCGCCAATGCGATCAAGGAATATGGCGTTGGCGTTAAATGCGCGACCATCACACCAGATGAAGACCGTGTTGAAGAATTCAATCTCAAAAGCATGTACCGTTCACCAAATGGCACTATCCGCAACATTCTGGGCGGCACTGTATTCCGCCAGCCAATCATCTGTCAGAATGTGCCGCGTCTGGTGCCAGGCTGGACCCGTCCAATTGTGATTGGCCGTCACGCCTTTGGTGATCAGTACCGAGCCACTGATTTTGTGACCGAAGGCGCTGGCAAGCTGACCATGACCTTTCAGCCAGCCGATGGCAGCCCTGCTGTAACCCGCGAAGTGTTTGACTTTCCATCTAGTGGCGTTGCCATGTCGATGTATAATTTGGATGACTCAATTCGTGGTTTTGCCCGCGCCTGTATGAATTACGGCCTTGATCTTGGCTGGCCAGTCTATCTATCGACCAAGAATACAATTCTGAAAGCCTATGATGGGCGCTTCAAGGATCTATTCGAAGAGGTTTTCAAGAGCGAATTTGAAGATAAGTTTAAAGATGCCGGCATTAGCTATGAACATCGTTTGATCGACGATATGGTTGCTTGTGCCATGAAATGGGATGGTGGATTTGTCTGGGCTTGTAAAAACTATGATGGTGACGTGCAGTCAGACACCGTAGCTCAAGGTTTTGGATCATTGGGTCTGATGACATCCGTGCTGATGACGCCTGATGGCAAGACGGTTGAATCCGAAGCGGCACATGGCACCGTCACGCGCCATTATCGTCAGCACCAACAAGGTAAAAGCACATCGACAAACCCCATTGCCTCAATCTTTGCTTGGACGCGGGGCTTGAGCTATCGGGCTAAATTCGACGAAACGCCTGATGTTGCGGCATTTGCCGATACTGTTGAAAAGGTCTGTATCAACACTGTTGAAAAAGGCCAGATGACCAAGGATCTGGCATTGCTGATTTCATCGGAACAACCTTATCTCGATACTGACGGCTTCCTTGATGCGATTGACCAGAATCTGCAAAAGGCGATGTCATAACAGTAACTTAAACCGAGAATTGTATAAACGCATTAAAACCGACATGCTTTTGGTGCCGGTTTTATTTTGCCTATGTGGGTAAATTATAGGGATATGGTGCGTTCTAGAGCGCGCTGGCAACGGCTTTTAACGCCGCCTCGGCATCATCTGCATTAGGGCCACCGGCCTGCGCCATATCGGGGCGCCCCCCCCCGCCGCCGCCGCCAAGCGCAACCGATCCGACACGCACAAGATCAACAGCATTTTTTGTTGCCACCAGATCATCTGTCACTGCAACGACAATCGATGCTTTACCACTATCGGTAGCCACAAGACAGATCACGGCATTTTCCATCCCCTGTTTCATTTCGTCAGCCATTGACTTTAGCTCGCGCGCTGGCGTGTCCGCCATAAGGCGACCAACAAAATTAATCCCGTTTATTTGTTCGGAACCAGCACTATTAGCATCACCGCCAGCCGCCAGTTTACGCCGCATCATGGTGATATCACGCTCGGCGCGCTTATTATCTTCAAGCAGTTTGGCGACACGTTCAGCCAGCTGTTCAGGGGCAATTTTCAACAATTCTGCCGTTTGGCTCAAAATCTGTTCACGATGGTCAATCCATTCAACCGCACCCGCCTGCGTTACCGCTTCAATCCGCCTTACGCCGCCAGCAACCGCAGACTCGCCAATGATTTTCAGAATGCTTATATCACCCGTACGATTGACATGCGTACCACCGCATAGTTCGACTGACCAAGCCGTGCGGCCTTTGATGTCAGTTTCCCCGCCCATCTGCACGACCCGCACCTCATCACCATATTTTTCGCCAAACAATGCCAATGCCCCAAGCTCGATTGCGGCTTCTGGGGTCATGATCCGGGTTGAAACATCCGAATTCATCTGCACCCTGCTATTAACGATCGCCTGAACGCGCGCCAATTCATCTTCGGTCATGGCTTTGGGATGGGAAAAGTCGAACCGCAACCGATCAGGTCCAACCATTGATCCCTTTTGCGCCACATGGTCACCAAGCACCTCGCGCAGGGCTTCATGTAAAAGATGCGTTGCTGAATGGTTTGCCCGCAGACGCAACCGCCGCGCAACATCAATATCCAGCCGGACATCATTGCCAACATTTAGCGATCCTTCGGTGATGCGCGCCCGATGCACGAACATACCCATTGGCGTTTTGAACGTATCGGTAACAGTCGCCGCACCATCAGCCCAGCTGATTACCCCGGTATCGCCAACCTGCCCCCCTGACTCGGCATAGAACGGTGTTTGATTTGTGATAATCTGCACATCCTCGCCTGCGGCAGCACTATCGATAGGGGCACCATCACGAACCAATGCTGTTACCTGTCCTTCGGCAGTATCGGTGCTATAGCCAAGAAACTCGGTTGCGCCTAATTGCTGACCAAGGTCAAGCCAGACGCTTTCAGTGGCGGCATCACCTGATCCGCTCCAGGCCTTGCGGGCAGCCGCCTTCTGCGCTTCCATGGCCGTATTAAAACCATCCAAATCAACATCCCATTCATAGCCGCGCATGAAATCTTGTGTCAGATCAAGCGGAAACCCATAGGTGTCATAAAGCTTAAAAGCGGTCTTGCCATCTAGCACACCGCCAGCGGCCTTGCCTGCCACCTCATCATTCAGAATGCGCAAGCCACGCCCAAGCGTTTCCTTGAACCGGCCTTCTTCCAGCTTCAATGTTTCGGTGATCAACGCCTGTGCCCGTCCAAGTTCGGGATAATGCCCGCCCATTTCGGCAACCAGAGATGGCACCAGCCGCCACATGGTTGGATCCTGACATCCCATCTGATGCAGATGACGCATGGCCCGGCGCATAATTCGGCGCAACACATAACCACGCCCTTCATTTGAGGGCAAAACCCCATCGGCAATCAGAAATGACGACGCCCGTAAATGATCAGCAACAACACGGTGTGATACATTATGATCACCATCAGCCGCCACATTCGCAGCATCAGCCGAAGCCTCGATCAAGGTTCGCATCAAATCGATATCATAATTATCGTGCTTGCCTTGCAGCACCGCAGCGATCCGCTCCAATCCCATGCCAGTATCAATCGAAGGCTTTGGCAAATTGACCCGTTCAGTAACAGTCTGCTCAAACTGCATGAAAACCAGATTCCAGATTTCGATAAAACGGTCACCATCTTCATCTGGCGACCCCGGAGGCCCGCCAGGAATATGATCGCCATGATCATAGAAAATTTCTGAACAGGGACCACAAGGGCCAGTATCACCCATGGCCCAGAAATTATCAGACGTTGCAATACGAATGATGCGGTTATCATTCAATCCGGCAATTTTTTTCCACAGGTCAGCGGCTTCATCATCTTCATGATAGACCGTGACAAGCAGTTTGCTGGCATCAAGACCGTATTCACGCGTAATCAGGTTCCAGGCCAATTCAATGGCATTTTCCTTAAAATAGTCACCAAAAGAAAAGTTACCCAACATTTCGAAAAATGTATGATGCCGTGCCGTATAGCCGACATTCTCAAGATCATTATGCTTGCCGCCAGCCCGCACACATTTCTGTGACGTCGCCGCGCGCACATAATCACGCGTTTCCAGACCGGTAAACAGATTTTTAAACTGCACCATGCCAGCGTTCGTGAACATGAGCGTTGGATCATTTTGTGGAACCAGCGGGCTGGAATCGACCACCTGATGTCCGTTATCTTTGAAATATTCCAGAAAGGTCGCGCGAATATCGTTGACGCTTGCCATCACAATTATACCTGCTGTCTTGATGCCTGTTAAAAGTATGTTCGTTCAAGCGTTTTAGCCGTTGGGCTGGCGCCCTGTCCAGTCTATCTTCATATTATGAAGTGGTTTTGGCAATCGTTACACCAAAATCATCGTGGTGTTTCAGCATTCATAGAGGGTTATTTGCAAATTTATTCCCCCACATATTCATATGACTTATCTATGCAACTTATCCATGCAAGATGTCAATGCTACGGAAAAGCCGAGTCCCCATTTCGGAAACCCGGCTTTGTAATTCAATTGCATTGTTTCCGATCAGGCACGCATTGCCATGATTCATAGACCATTACGCGTCAAGCGGTGTGTCCGGGGACTCAGGCACATCAGCCTCTGGTGAGTCAGCAATCGAATTATCAAGCATTGCGTCGCCAACAAGTCCGGCATTTTGGCGGATCGAACTTTCGATCTCATTTGCTATTTCGGCATTCTCACGCAAGAAATTTTTGGCATTTTCACGCCCTTGCCCCAATCGATCACCCTTATAGGAAATCCAGGCACCCGACTTTTCAACGATGCCTGCGGCAACGCCAAGGTCAAGAAGCTCACCCATTTTAGAAATGCCTTCACCATACATGATATCAAACTCGACCGTACGGAACGGTGCTGCGACCTTGTTTTTGACAACTTTGACACGAGTCTGGTTACCAACCACTTCATCACGATCCTTGATCGCGCCGATACGGCGAATATCAAGACGAACCGAAGCGTAGAATTTTAGCGCGTTACCGCCTGTTGTTGTTTCCGGATTACCAAACATCACGCCAATTTTCAAACGTATCTGGTTAATGAAGATAACCAGACAATTCGACCGGGCTATTGACGAAGTCAATTTACGTAGAGCCTGACTCATTAGACGGGCTTGCAAGCCGACATGATGGTCACCCATCTCACCTTCAAGTTCTGCACGGGGCACCAAAGCCGCCACCGAATCAACAACCAGCACATCAATGGCGCCCGAACGCACCAGCGTATCGGCAATTTCCAGCGCCTGTTCACCCGCATCCGGCTGTGAAATCAGCAGATCATCGATATTAACGCCCAGCTTTTTCGCATAGGCTGGATCCAGCGCATGTTCGGCATCAACAAAGGCGCAGTTACCGCCTTCTTTCTGGGCTTCGGCAACCGCATGCAATGCTAGGGTTGTTTTACCAGAAGATTCAGGGCCATATATCTCAACGATCCGGCCTTTCGGGAAGCCACCAATACCAAGGCCGATATCCAGCCCCAATGACCCTGTTGAAATCGACTGCACATCAACTGCCGATTCCCGTTGGCCCAGTTTCATCACTGACCCCTTGCCAAACGCCTTTTCAATCTGTCCGATTGCCGCTTCCAGCGCCTGATTCTTGTCACTTTGTTTCATTTTCATATCCACCACTACACCAGCCATTTCATGCCTCCATGTTGCATAGCTACCCGGTACTGTCCATGTCCAAATTTTGGTTCAATGAACCTTTTGACATTACCGGTAAAAAATTCATCATGATTTCATTTTGTGCTGTTTTTGTTCCTATTTCAAGAACATTTTCACTTTTTGTTCTCTTTTTTATGATTTTGGACAGTAATGGCAATAATTGGCGCAGCCAAACATACCTTGACCCGCATAATTTATAGGGATCCGCATAATTTATAGGGATGCCCACCCAATCGGGTCGATCAGGAACGCGTCATGACTATAAGTAATGAAAGATGGCTGAAACGTTAATCGTCGCGATGCACACGTTCCATGCGCTCATGCTGTTCCTGGGCATGCAGGCTCAATGAGGCAATCGGACGCGCTTCCAGACGGCGCAGATTGATCGGTTCATCGGTTTCAACACAATAGCCATAGCTACCCTCATCGATCCGGCGCAGAGCCGCTTCGATTTTCTGCAGTAACTTACGCTCACGATCCCGCGTGCGCAGATCAAGCGCGGCGTTGCTTTCAATTTGTGCTCGATCCATTTGATCTGGTTGATGCAGATTTTCCTGTGACAATCCTGAAATTGTGGCACCAGCTTCGTCAATCAATTCGGCACGCCAATCTTCCAGCTTTTTGCGGAAATACAGCAACTGCATCGGATTCATGAACTCTTCGCTATCACTTGGCCGGTACCCCTCGGGTAACAGACCTGGCGACGCTGACTCGGAAGTGGTTTTTGTTTTTGATGTTATCGAAGTCATTTTTTAAACCTATTCGTCGATATTAATTACAAGGTAATAACTTGTCAGGCCGTATAGCCCTGTGACGTGAATTCATCAGACCAAAATTTGCCCTTCACCTACACCGTATTTCATTACCAAGCAAGCATATTTTTTGGGTAAGTTTTGCGGCCTAGCACTGTTAACCACTGAAAATCATTATTAAAAAGTTAATCACGCATATGTGATTTGCGATCTTGTTCATGTTCTTTTAACTTTTGCACTAAGCCAATGTTCGTGTGAATTTTTGTTATATTATATGAGTTCTGTCTTTTCACCTTCGAACTTACATGTGGCGGCGCGTTTTGCCGCAAATATTGCTCTCCTACAGGGCGCACAAATAAGGAAAGAGGTATCGATGAATATTCTTATTGTTGAAGATGATCCAGTTATTGCAGACGTGATCGGTATGACCCTTGATGAAGCTGGGCATTTTAGCACTGTCGCCCATACAATTGAGGCATCACTTGCAGAATTGCGCCATAATCGGATCGACGCTGTGTTGCTTGATATAAACCTTCCTGATGGCAACGGCACGCGGCTGGCCCGCCTGATCCGTAAGCATCACCTCCCCATGCCTATTCTTGTTGTCTCTGGCAATAGTGGCATTGATGACAAAATTGCAGCCCTTGGTGCTGGTGCCGATGGCTATCTCACTAAACCCTTTGATAGATATGAATTAATGGCCAATCTGGACGCGATTATCCGGCGCACCAACGGCCATAGTTCGGCGGTTGTCACCGCAGGCAATCTCACCGTTGATCTCAGCCGCAATTACGCCAAGATCGGCGACAAACAACTCAATCTAACAGCCAAGGAATTTCGCATTGTCGAATTTCTGGCGCTTCGCAAGGGATCAGTGTTGAGCAAGGATGCCTTTTTGAACCATTTATATGGCGGTATTGACGAGCCAGAGCCAAAAATCATTGACGTCTTTATGTGCAAATTACGCCGTAAACTCGACAATGCTGGCGCTTCGGGGCTGAATATCGATACGGTATGGGGACAAGGCTATATTCTGCGCGAAACCCCCGATTTTGAAATTGCCGAACAATCCATTTAACCTTGGCCGCTCGATGCTTCAAAACAAAGCAAATCTCGCTTTAGGAACTTCATGCTTTGTTAACATACTTTGATGTGTCCTGTTAAACTTCGTCAATGATCGGTTAAATTAAACCCAAACCAAAGTGTCTCCCTGAATGGCCAGCATCATGCTGGCCATTTTCCATTCATACCCAAAAACATCGGTGTAATGATGCGATGGTCATATGGCGCACCATCACCATTTTAACGCTGTCGCATTTATGGTAATGTCAGACTTAGATGGAATAGATCACAAATAACCAGGGTGACAACATGCTATATTTTGAACTTGGGGATTTTGTGAAACATCCTGAACGACCCGATTGGGGTCTAGGTCAGGTGCAATCGATTGTCGGTCTGAATGTAACGGTGAACTTTGAGCATGTCGGCAAACAGCTGATAAATTGTGCGCATGTGGATCTGATTGCTGCATCTGAAAAAACCATGATGCCCCCTATCAGTTCATAGCTAATGTTTGTAAAGACATTCGTTTTGCATGTTGCTACGAATAATAAGACGTAGCCTAGTTTACGATGCTTTTATGGGAGAAATGCTGGTGGATAATTTACCGAACACCGGTCGCGATAAGTCAGACGATTTTAGCAGCGCTGGCAAACCAAGCCGTGGCAAGGGAAAATACAAACCAAAAGGTCGTATGCTTGATCCTGTTGCGCTTGATGAAGTGCGCGCATTGCTGGGTAACATTACCCCCGCCCGCGATATGCTGATTGAGTATCTGCACATGATACAAGACAGCGAAAAACATCTATCGGCACGGCATCTGGCAGCGCTTGCCCATATCATGCGTATTCCGATGGCCGAAGTCTGGGAAGTTGCCAGCTTTTATGACCATTTTGATCTTGTTAAAGAAGATGAAACAGCCCCGCCCCATTGTACAGTTCGCGTTTGCACGTCACTTTCCTGCATGATGGCTGGCGGTGAAACCATGCTTGAAAAGCTACAACCCTATGCCAGCGAGAAGGTGCGCTTTGTTCCCGCGCCTTGCATTGGTGCCTGTGACAAAGCACCTGCCGCCGCGGTTGGTCACAAACTTGTCGAACATGCCAGCTTTGAAGCGCTGAAAGCCGTTAAAGAAGACGGACATCCTGAAATTCCGGCTACCGCACGCCGTTTCGACGCTTATGTTGCCGATGGCGGTTACAGCCTGCTTAAAGCTCTGTTGGAGGGCAAAAAAACTGCTGAAGACGTTTTGTCCGTTCTGGATGATACAGCTTTACGTGGTCTTGGCGGCGCGGGCTTCCCAACCGGACGCAAATGGCGGATTGTATCAGGCCAGCCAGGCCCCCGTCTGATGGCGGTCAATGGTGATGAGGGCGAACCAGGCACTTTTAAAGACCGCCTGTATTTATCGAATGACCCGCACCGCATGATCGAAGGCATTCTGATCGCAACCAAGGTTGTGGGCATCGATGCTTGTTACATCTATATGCGTGATGAATACCCAGAAATCATTGCCTTGCTTAAAGAAGAACTGGCGGCTGTTGAAGCGGCCGGCTTGACCGATCACACTGAGCTGCATCTGCGCCGCGGTGCTGGCGCCTATATTTGCGGTGAAGAATCAGCCATGATTGAATCGATTGAGGGTAAACGCGGCCTGCCGCGTCACCGCCCACCCTTTGTTGCTGAAAAAGGCATCTTTGACCGTCCAACTCTGGTCAATAATGTCGAAACGCTTTACTGGATTCGTGACATTGTCGAACAAGGTGCCGATTGGTTCAACAACCAAGGCAAAGACGGACATCCAGGGCCACGCAGCTATTCGGTTTCCGGCCGTGTTGCCAAACCCGGTGTGATTATGGCACCTGCCGGATCGACGGTTGAAGAATTGATTGCCCTATGCGGCGGGATGGCTGATGGACATAGCTTCAAAGGCTATCTTCCAGGCGGGGCATCCGGCGGCATTCTGCCTGCGAGCAAAGGCGATATTCCGCTTGATTTTGGAGGCAAGCTTGCCGAGGAAGGCTGTTTTGTCGGATCACATGCGGTAGTCGTGTTATCCGATCAGGATAATATGTGGGACGCTGCGACAAATCTGTTAAAATTCTTTGCGCATGAAAGCTGCGGGCAATGCACCCCATGCCGGAATGGCACTGAAAAGGCCGTAACATTGATGCAAAGCGCAAATCCTGATGTCAATCTATTGGGCGAATTATCGATTGCCATGGGTGATGCCAGCATTTGCGGCCTTGGTCAGGCGGCATCCAATCCCCTGACCAGCGTGATGAAGCATTTTCCAGAAGACATAGTTAAATAGCGGGCAAAATAGCGACCAAACCGGATACCAATCATAACTGACTTTGCTAGCCACTCAGATTTAGGTGAAAGATATAACGATGACTGATACGAAAACACCGATTAATTTTATACTTGATGGCAAGGATGTTAGCGCCGAAGCTGGCGAAACCATATGGCAGGCTGCGGCGCGCCTTGGCACTGACATTCCGCATCTATGTTACAAGGATGACGATGGTTACCGCCCTGATGGTAACTGTCGAGCCTGTATGGTGGAAATTGAGGGTGAACGGGTCTTGGCGGCATCATGTATCCGCGCCCCAAGCGAAGGCATGGTCGTAAATAGCCAGAATCACCGCGCCACCACGGCACGTAAAATGGTCATGGAATTGCTGGTTTCTGATCAGCCTGCGCGTGAATCAGCGCATGATCCGGATTCCGAATTGTGGAAATATGCCGAAACACAGAATGTTGAAAGTGGACGTTTTCCTGCGCGTATGTCAGCCGAGCCTGATAGTTCGCATCCAGCTATTGCTGTCAATATGGACGCGTGCATCCAATGCGGCCTATGCGTTCGTGCTTGCCGTGAAGTGCAGGTCAATGATGTGATCGGTCTTGCTGGTCGCGGTGCTGATGCGCATATCGTGTTTGATTTTGGCGATGATATGGGTGCCAGCACCTGTGTAGGCTGCGGTGAATGTGTTCAGGCCTGTCCAACAGGTGCCCTGATGCCCAAAACTCTGCTTGATGACAGCCAGAAGCTGGCCATCACGCCTGACCGCAATGTCGATTCTGTGTGCCCTTATTGCGGTGTTGGATGTCAGCTTACATTCAATATCAAAGATGAAAAAATCGTAGCTGTTTCGGGTCGGCAAGGCCCTGCCAATAAAAGCCGTCTATGTGTTAAAGGTCGTTATGGATTTGACTATGTTGCCAATCCGGAACGCCTGACAAAGCCTCTAATCCGCCGTGACGATGTTGCCAAGACCGACTCTCTGCCTTTTGACGCCAGCAATCCTCTCACCCATTTCCGCGAAGCCAGTTGGGAAGAAGCCCTTGACCTTGCCGCGGGCAAATTCACTCATGTGCGTGACACCTATGGCCCGTCTGCCATGTCAGGTTTTGGTTCGGCCAAAGGCAGCAACGAAGAAGCCTATCTAGTGCAAAAGCTTGTGCGTACTGGCTTCAAGACCAACAATGTCGATCACTGCACACGTTTATGTCATGCGTCATCGGTCGCCGCCTTGCTGGAAAATATCGGCTCTGGCGCTGTCACAGCCTCCTTTTCTGAATGTCGCAATTCAGACGCCATTATCGTGATCGGTTCAAACCCGACAGTGAACCATCCGGTTGCCGCAACATTTATCAAGAACGCCGCCCAGAAGGGTGCCAAGCTTTATGTGATGGATCCCCGGGGTCAGGCACTTGACCGCTATGCCGAAGAATCACTGAACTTTGTCCCGGGCACTGATGTGGCGCTTTTGAATGGTCTGATACATGTGATTATCGACGAAGGTCTTTATGATGATGATTATGTCAAAAACCAAACCGAAGGCTTTGATGACCTGAAAGCCCGCACTGCCAGTTCAACACCTGAGGCTATGTCAGCCATTTGTGGTATTGCCCCTGATACAATCCGCGAGGTGGCACGTGGTTATGCCAATGCCAAAGCGGCGATGATTTTCTGGGGCATGGGCATCTCTCAGCATACGCATGGCACTGACAATTCACGCTGTTTGATTTCCCTGGCCTTATTGACAGGTAATGTTGGCAAGCCAGGCGCTGGTCTGCATCCGCTGCGAGGTCAGAATAACGTTCAAGGCGCATCTGATGCGGGTTTGATCCCGATGTTCTTCCCCGATTACAAGCCTGTTGGCGACCCTGAAATCCGCGCTAAATACGAAAATCTGTGGAACGCCAAGCTGGATCCGGAAAAAGGCCTCACTGTAGTTGAAATCACCGACGCCGCCTATAATGGTGACATTAAGGCGATGTATGTGATGGGCGAAAACCCGGCTATGTCGGATCCCGATCAGTCACATGCTCGCGCGGCGCTGGCGAAACTCGACATTCTAGTTGTGCAGGATATTTTCATGACCGAAACGGCAGCTTTTGCCGATGTGATCCTGCCCGCTTCGGCCTTTCCGGAAAAGAATGGCACCTTTACCAACACTGACCGCCGCGTGCAGATGGGGCGTCAGGCGATTGACCCACCAGGCGATGCAAAGCAGGATTGGTGGATCATTCAGGAACTTGCCAACCGAATGGGACTGAGCTGGAGCTATACGCATGCCCGAGATATTTTTGGCGAAATGCGCATGGTCATGCCGTCTTTGACTGGTATTACATGGGATCGTCTGCTCAAGGAAGATGCTGTCACCTACCCATGTGCTGATGAAAATAGCGAAGGCAAGGATGTGATCTTCGGCGATGGGTTCCCGACGGCGTCGGGACGCGGACGGATGACACCAGCAGATGTATTGCCACCTGATGAAATGCCCGATGCTGAATTTCCGCTGGTGATGTCCACAGGACGTCTTCTGGAACATTGGCATACTGGTTCTATGACAAGGCGGGCAACTGTTCTTGACGCTCTCGAGCCAGAGCCAGAGGTGCATGTCTCTCCATCTGATTTGCAATCATTACAGGTTTCAGCCGGAGATCTGATCCGTGTTGTGACCCGTCGCGGTGAAATTGCACTTGCGGCGCGAGTTGATCCGAAACTGCCGGCAGGGATGATCTTTGTTCCTTTCTGCTTTAACGAAGCCCCTGCCAACATGCTGACAAATCCGGCGCTTGACCCTTATGGCAAGATTCCCGAATTGAAATTTTCGGCAGCACGGCTGGAAACCGTTATTGAAGCTGCGGCAGAATAACTCAACTGCTATATAACCTCTATACGGATGTGATATTTCGCTATATCACATCCCTAGTCAGCATCAATGAAAGCATTCACTTATCTTTGGTGCTTTTGATTTAATGTTTTGTTACATAACCGCGTTTAGTAGAAGGTTAGCAACCTGCGAAGGTTAGCTACGATTGGTTAATAGCCATAAGCTATGAACGCAACAGAGGGCATTTAGGCACCCTCTCAGGCTGGAGACGGCAGTTGAATTACCGCGATGTCTTTAAAAGCAAGCTCAATCAACTAGTGGCCGAAAATCGGTATCGCCACTTTGTTGAGCTTGAGCGCATTGTAGGCGCACATCCACAAGCTGTCTGGAACGCCCCCGATGGTAAACGCGATGTCACGGTCTGGTGTTCGAATGATTATATCGGCATGGGGCATCATCCCGACGTGATCGCTGCCCTGCAAAACGCAGCTGGTCGGCATGGCACTGGCGCTGGTGGCACCCGCAATATTTCGGGCACAAGTGCGTCCATTGTTGCCCTGGAACAGGAGCTGGCATCATTGCACAATAAAGAACGTGCGCTGGTTCTAAACAGCGGCTATGTCGCCAATGAAGCCAGCATCAGCGCGCTTGCCGGATTATTGAATGATTGCATTGTCTTTTCCGACGCGATGAACCATGCCTCGATTATTTCCGGCATTCGCCATGCGCGTGTTGAAAAGGCAATTTTTCGTCATAATGATGTTGCGCATCTTGAATCCCTGCTGGCAAGACAGCCGCTTGACCGGCCAAAGATCATCATTTTTGAATCGGTTTATTCGATGGATGGTGATATCAGCCCAATTGCCGAGATTATCGACCTGGCAAAACGCTATAACGCCTTGACCTATCTTGATGAAGTGCATGCCGTTGGTATGTATGGCGCCAATGGTGGTGGCATCGCCCAGATGCTTGGTTTGGATAACGATATCGATATCATTCAGGGCACCCTTGGCAAGGCCTTTGGTACGATTGGCGGCTATATTGCAGGTGATGATGTAATATGTGACGCTGTGCGCAGTTATGGGTCTGGTTTTATTTTTTCAACTGCCCTGCCGCCAGCCATTGCCAGCACGGCATTGGCCTCGGTACGGCATATTCGGGCACATGACAAGCCGCGAAACCAGCAGAAAATTCAGGCTGAAAAGCTCAAAGCTGCGTTACGAGCCAAGCAAATAGA
>NZ_CBFHNB010000041.1:0-20389 GCF_965657105.1 Puniceispirillum sp. (SeqCode) | reverse complement strand
AACACGTACCCAACAAAATCCTCAATGGGAAAGAATGGAGAACGTATAAAAGCAAAGATTGGGGGGATGGCAATCTTGCATATTTAATGGAACAGAAAGTCCTAGATATACTCGAGATAAACCATACAGTGCATGGTGAGATTGTTTATTGCGATAGAAAAGCACTGACATCAGCTTGGAACAAAGCCATATCATCCATCAAGCCAACCAACCCCTAAAAATACAGCGTCCGGTTATTGTCGAATGACATATCGGCATACAGCCCCGCGACCTGATCGCCATAGCCATTGAAGATTTCGGTTTGCACCCTTTGTCCGGTGCCTAGCAGCCGTTCGGTGCGTTGCGGCCAGCGCGGATGCGGCACAGTCGGGTTCACATTCGCCCAGAACCCATATTCGGTGCCAGCCAACTCCTGCCAGAATGATACAGGCTGCGTATCGGTAAAGCTAAAACGGACGATCGATTTAATCGATTTAAAGCCATATTTCCACGGCGTCACCAGCCGGATTGGCGCGCCATTCTGGTTTGGCATATTTTTGCCATAGATACCGGTGGCCAGAAACGCCAGCTCGTTTTGCGCTTCGGCAATGGTCAGCCCCTCGACATAGGGCCAAGGATACCAGCCCTGTTTTTGCCCAGGCGCAACATCCGGATCAAGAAAGGTTTCCATACGCAGATATTTGGCTTCGGGTAATGGCTTGGCCAGCTTGATTAGATTCGCCAGCGGCACCCCGGTCCATGGCACCGCCATCGCCCAAGCCTCGACACAGCGATGCCGGTATAGCCGTTCTTCCAGCCCGCCCATCTGGCGCACCAGATCTTCGGCGTCAATCGTCATTTCGGATTCAACAAGCCCGTCAATCGTCACCGCCCACGGGTCGGTTGTCATGTTGCGGGTTTTCTTCCAGATATTCTTTGACGAGCCAAATTCATAGAAATTGGTATAGGTGGTGGCTTCTTCCTCGTCGGTGATTGCCCGATCCAGACCATAGGCGTTATTCCGCGCCGCCGGATAACCGGTGATCGCCGCCAACGCCGATGATGCCATGCCGCCGCCCATCATCGCGCCAGCTAGGCCAAGACCGCTAAAGCCTGCCGCTTTCAGCCAGCTTCGCCGGTTCATATAGACATGTTCGGGGGTCGCCGCAGATTCGGGCAAGGCCCATGACGCTTTGTTTTTGATCAGCATATCGTCAGTCTCCCGGATTATTACCTATGTAGTTAACTCCCCTAATGTGGCGGTTATGAGGCAGATTTTATCCGCCCATCATACCTTCACATCACATCACATAATATTGGGGACAGTGGCAACAAGGTCAATCACATCTATGTTGTTATTAGCAAAGAAACCGGCATCCAGCGCCCCGCCCTATCCCAAGCGTTAGTGACCCGCCAACGGAACGTCTTTGAAGTCGATTGCTTTGCCGAAAATGCATGGCAGGCAAACTCCTATTGCAACACAGTCTAGACAATTTCAAAGCCGTTTGGCGTTTTGTCATTGAAACTGATGCAATCTGCGCTTCGTTTAGACAATAAATTATCAATTACTGATTTACTGCTCTTTCACGGCACAAATTGATGATGATCTTCGAAATCAATATTTGGGCTAATGCCCGAACATCACTAGTTGTTTATTCATAAGATATCTCTATGCAAGTGCATTTACCGCGTCACGAATACGTGTCATTGCGCGTTCCAGCATCGCGTCTGATGCCGCATAGGATACGCGGAAATGCGGCTCCAGCCCGAACGCCACGCCTGGCACAATCGCGACTTCACCTGCCTGCAAAAGATACTGGGCAAAGTCCTTGTCCGTTTCGATGATCGTGCCATCTGGCGTATGCTTGCCAATCAGCCCTTTGATCGAGGGATAGACATAAAAGGCGCCGTCGGGCGTTGGGCATTCGACCCCATCAATCGCATCAAGCGCGGCCACAACCATCTTGCGTCGGCGGTCAAAGGCGGCCAGATTTGACCACATGAAATCCATCGGCCCATCCAGCGCTGCCAGCGCCGCATATTGGGCAATCGAATTCGGGTTCGAGGTTGATTGTGACTGGATTTTGGCCATCGCCTTAATCAGCGGCACGGGCCCCGTACAATAGCCAATCCGCCAGCCCGTCATGCAGAATGATTTCGACACGCCATTCGCGGTCAGAATGCGATCCTGCAAATCGGGGGCAATGGCCGCCAGCGTGGCAAAGGTAAAATCATCATAGCAAAGATGCTCGTAAATATCATCGCTGATGACATGCACCGCTGGATGTTGGCGCAGAATATCGGCAAACGCCGCCAGTTCGGCCGCGCTATAGCCAACGCCTGTTGGGTTTGATGGGCTATTCAGGATCAGCCACTTGGTACGCGGGGTGATCGCCGCATCCAATTGCGCGGGGGTCAGCTTCATGCCACTTGCAAACGGACATGGCAGAAAGACCGGCACGCCTTCGGCCAGATCGACGATACCTTTGAAAGATACCCAATAGGGCGTCGGGATCAGCACCTCATCCCCGGGGTTGAGGGTCGCCAGCAAAGCATTAAACAAGATCTGCTTGCCACCTGTGCCAACGCTAACCGCGTCGGCTGTCGTTTCAATTCCATTTTCGCGTTTGAATTTACGAACAATTGCTTCTTTCAATTCAGGTATGCCATCAACCTGCGTATATTTGGTTTTGCCATCGGCCATCGCCTTTTGCGCGGCCTCTTTGATATGCAGGGGGGTATCGAAATCCGGCTCACCCGCGCTCAGGCCAATAACATCACGCCCCGCGCGCCTCATATCCAGCGCAATACCGGTAATTTCCACCGTTGGCGACGGGGCTAGACGGGCTAGGCGATCTGAAATAAACGGCATCGGGTTCTCCTATGCGGGGCTGGCCTATGCGGGGCTGGCAATATGGTTGCGACTGATATCCATTTATGCGGCCAGACAGGCTTTTGGGCAAGACTTTTCACCTGCCTTTTGGCATGAAGATGATCGGCGGCACCTCTCTCGCCACTGTGTTTGTTCACGAAATGTTTCACGTGAAACATTTTGGGCGTGCATTCACCTGATCGACCAGAGCAGGAAAATTAGCAAATGTAGTGGCATAATCGCCAGCTTCATGGATGCGCTACGCTAAAATTTCATCTGCCCCCTTTCGCTTATGCTGTGATGCGCTTATCTTTGGGGCATGGATGAGATCACCCACAATACAGATAGCCCCGATACTGCTGTCGCCGATAAAGCCGCCACTGATAATATGATTATCAAGCGGGCGCGGGCGCCTGCCGATTTTGATCTGCAATCAGATTTCAAACCCGCCGGTGATCAGCCCACGGCGATTGCCGAATTGATCGAGGGGGTCAAAAACGGCGAACGCGATCAGGTTCTGTTGGGAGTGACGGGATCAGGCAAGACCTTTACCGCCGCGCATGTGATCCGCGAAATGAAACGCCCGACCTTGATTCTGGCACCCAACAAGACGCTGGCCGCCCAGCTTTATGGCGAGATGAAGTCGCTGTTTCCGGATAATGCGGTCGAATATTTCGTGTCCTATTACGATTATTACCAGCCCGAAGCCTATGTGCCGCGAAGCGATACCTATATCGAAAAGGAATCATCGATCAATGAACAGATTGACCGGATGCGGCATTCGGCAACGCGGTCTTTGCTGGAACGTGACGATGTGATTATCGTCGCGTCAGTATCGTGCATCTATGGTATCGGATCGGTCGAAACCTATTCGACGATGACGCAGAAAATCACCAGTGGTGAGAATTTTCCACGGCAAGACATGCTGCGCAAATTTACCGAATTGCAATATAAGCGCAATGATACGAATTTCGTGCGTGGCACCTTTCGTGTGCGCGGGGATTCGGTGGAATTATTTCCCGCCCACCTGGAAGATCGCGCATGGCGGATTTCGCTGTTTGGTGACGAGGTCGAAGCAATCCATGAATTTGACCCGCTGACCGGTGAAAAATTTGCCAGCCTGCCCACAATCACGGTGTTCGCCAATTCGCATTATGTAACGCCGCGCCCAACCTTGCAGCAAGCCTGTAAATCAATCAAGATCGAGCTGAAACAACGGCTGGCTGAATTGACCGAAGCCAATAAACTGCTGGAAGCCCAGCGTATCGAACAACGCACGCAATTCGATGTTGAGATGATCGAAGCCACCGGCGTCTGTGCGGGCATCGAGAATTATTCGCGCTATCTGTCCGGGCGGGGCCCAGGCGAGCCACCACCGACTTTATTCGAATATCTGCCCGAAAATGCCTTGCTGATCGTCGATGAAAGCCATGTCACCGTGCCACAGTTGGGGGCGATGTATAAAGGCGACTTTGCGCGCAAATCAACGCTGGCCGAACATGGATTCCGCTTGCCATCCTGTATGGATAACCGGCCTTTGAAATTTGAAGAATGGGAAGGCTTCCGACCGCAAACGATCTATGTATCTGCCACGCCAGGTACCTATGAAATGGAACGCACCGGCGGGGTCTTTTCCGAACAGATCGTCCGCCCCACCGGATTGATCGATCCCGAATGTATCGTCCGGCCAACCGGCAATCAGGTCGATGATATCATCGCCGAATGCCGCGACGCCGCCGCCAAAGGCCAGCGCGTGCTGATCACCACCTTGACCAAGAAGATGGCCGAGGCCTTGAGCGAATATATGTTCGAAGCGGGCTTGAAAGTACGCTATCTGCATTCGGATATTGATACGCTGGAACGGATCGAAATTATGCGCGATTTGCGGCTCGGCGTGTTTGACATTCTGATCGGGATCAATCTGCTGCGCGAGGGGTTGGATATTCCTGAATGCGCATTGGTCGGGATTCTGGATGCCGATAAGGAAGGCTTTCTGCGGTCAAAAACATCTTTGGTGCAAACCATTGGCCGGGCGGCGCGAAATGTCGAAGGGCGCGTCATTCTGTATGGCGACCGGATCACCGACTCGATGCAATATGCGCTTGACGAAACCAACCGCCGCCGCACCAAACAGGAAGCCTGGAACAAAGCCAATGGCATCACGCCTGAGTCAGTGAAAAAGGATATTGCCGATGTGCTGGGGTCGGTCTATGACCGCGCCGATCATCTGACCCCGCAAGCTGGTGGCAAAGATGGCGCGTTGGTCGGTAATAACTTCAAAACCGTGATCGCCGATCTTGAAGCCAGCATGAAAGATGCAGCCGCCAATTTGGAATTTGAAGAAGCCGCCCGTCTGCGTGACGAAATACGCCGGATGGAAGCGGCCGAATTGGGACTGACCGCCCCGGGGGTGCCAAGCTCGATTGCACAAAATTATGGATTCCCAGCTGGCACACCAGGGGCACCACCAAAAAAACGCGGGCGCCAAAAACCGGGTCGTCGCGGCTGAGACGCAGGTTAGGTGCGGCTAAGATGTAGCTAAGATACGAACGCGGCATTTACGCAATATGATGCTATTACAACTTTATCAGAATCATCTTTTGCTTTGTTTTTTTGATGTTTTTCCGGTTTTCAAATTTCATAGTTTGACAGCTAAAACAGATAAATTATTGACCGAATCAGGTGATGTTTTGCACAAGTAAAAAAATTTGTCACAATTCAAGATAAATTATGCAAACTAAATATAAATTTTATTTCATTTTCCCTATTGCTATATATTAACCTGTTGTTTTAATTTATTTATATAAAATTGCCTAAAATTTAGGCAAAGTGGTTATTTTCGCAGGAAATAAGGGGCGTGACCCATAAAATGGCTATTTGTCCCCAGTTTTATCCACAGGGTTAGGGGATAGAATCTCCCTGCGACATTTAGAAACATCTTGTCGCGATTCGTAGCACCAGTCAGGTCACGATTTGGGCTATGACAAAGTCATTGAAAGGCTTAGATTAAAGTCATGACGACGTCGATACAAAGCTTTGATGATGATGCCAAGACAGCCAATCTACCACCCGATATCTGGCGTGGCATCAGCTATCTGAAAGAAGAGCTCAAGGTGTTGCCGCATCAGCCTGGCGTGTACCGGATGACCAATGGGCTGGGCGAAGTTCTCTATGTGGGCAAAGCGCGTGACCTTGTCCGGCGGGTTAGTAGCTATACCCAGCCGAACCGGCTTTCCAACCGGATCATGCGCATGGTCAGCGAAACCGAAAAGCTTGAGGTGATTGTCACCAAATCAGAAATCGAAGCCTTGCTACTTGAATCAAATTTGATCAAGAAAATGAAGCCGCGTTATAATATTCTGTTACGCGATGATAAAAGCTTGCCGCAGATTTTGTTAACTGCCGATCATGATTTTGGCCAGCTGGCAAAACATCGTGGTCGCAAAAACCGCAAGGGCGATTATTTTGGCCCCTTTGCCTCGGCAGGTTCAGTTAATCGTACAGTTGCCGATCTGGCGCGTGCCTTTATGTTGCGCACCTGTTCGGATTCGGTCTTTGCCACGCGCACGCGCCCCTGTTTGCAATATCAAATCAAGCGCTGTACTGCGCCCTGTGTCGGTTATGTTAATAAGGCCGACTATGCCAAACAGATGAATCAGGCACGACGTTTCCTGTCTGGAGATTCGGCACAAATTCAACGCGATTACGCACGTCGCATGCATGATGCGGCGGACAAGCTGGAATTCGAAACAGCCGCGATCTGGCGCAACCGTATCCGCGCCCTGACCGGCATTCAAGCCAGTCAGGACATCAACATCCCAAATCTGAAAGATGCCGATATTATCGCCATTGCCCAAAGTGGCGCACGATCCTGTATCCAGATTTTCTTTATCCGTGGGGGATCTAATTATGGCAACCGTTCCTATTTTCTGACACATCCAGGCACCACGTCACCTGCCGAAACGCTGACCGCCTTTATGGGGCAGTTCTATGACGATAAGGAAGCCCCTGCCGAAATATTGCTATGCGAAATGCCTGAAGATGCCACGCTGATTAGTGATGCCCTGTCGAGTCAAACCGGACGCGCGGTGAAGCTAAGCAGCCCGCAACGCGGCGCCCGGCACAAGATCATGGCGATGGCGATCAAAAATGCCGAAGAAGCGCTAGCGCGACATCTGGCTAATTCGGCATCACAACGCCGCCTGCTAGGCGAGCTTGCCGAAGCTCTTAGCCTTGCGGCCGCGCCCGAACGGATCGAAATCTATGATAATTCACATATTCAGGGCAAACATGCTGTCGGGGGCATGGTTGTCGCGGGCGCCGAAGGCTTTATGAAATCGGCCTATCGCCGCTTTAATATCAAGGATGATGGCAAATTTGGCACCACGCAGGGTGATGATTTTGAAATGATGCGCCAAGTCATCAACCGCCGCTTTGAACGCGCGCTGAAAGAAGACCCTGACCGCCTGTCGGATAGCTGGCCGGACCTGCTGTTGATCGATGGTGGCAAGGGCCAGCTATCTGCGGTGACCAAAGTGATGGACGAGTTGGGGATTAGCGACATTGATGTTGTCGCCATTTCAAAAGGTCCTGACCGTAACGCTGGCCGTGAACAGTTTCATATGAATGGCCGCCAGAGTTTTACCTTACCACCAAACGCCTCGGCGATGCATTTTTTGCAACGGCTTCGTGATGAAGCACATCGCTATGCCATTGGCACGCATCGTAGCAAACGTCTCAAAACCGAACTTACCAGCCCGCTTGATGCCGTCCCGGGTATCGGCCCCAAACGCAAAAAGGCCTTATTGGCACATTTCGGCTCGGCGCGCGCGGTCTCGGCTGCGGGTCTGAAAGATCTGGAAGCGGTCGAAGGCATTTCAAAAACATTTGCACAACAGATTTTTGATTGGTTCTATAGTGGCCAGAAATAATGTATTAAGCTAGATATAGGTATTTGGGTTTTTAAATGCCTATTTACCATTACGCTAAGGGCAATAACATGATGTCTATCGATAGCATACCAAACTGGATGACTGTGTTACGGATTGTCGTAACGCCTGTTATTGCCATCATGATATGGATCGACGATGCGTCCTATGGCTATCTTGTCGCCTTCATCCTATTTACGATTGCCAGCATTACCGATTATCTAGATGGTATGCTGGCACGACAGATGAAGATCGAGTCAGGCTTTGGTGAAATGCTTGACCCTATTGCGGACAAAATGCTTATCGGCGCGGTGCTGTTGGCATTGGCCAGCGTGCAGACCAGCGGGTGGGTTTTCCTTGTGCCTGCCTTATTGATCATAAGCCGCGAATTCATGATTTCCGGCTTGCGTGAATATCTGGCGAAGATCAGTTTTACCGTGCCAGTTACCCGCCTTGCCAAATGGAAAACAACGGTGCAAATTCTGGCGCTGGGTACGTTGATCGGAGCACCTGCCTTCCCCAGCCTTATATATGCACATGATATTGGTTTGATGTTGTTATGGGTAGCGGCATTGCTGACCTTGCAGACAGGTATGGGATATATAATCGCCGGTTTGCGGCAGGTTCCAAATAGATAATTTCATATCCGGCTAACAGGATTAAGATACAACCAAGCCACCGAGGCAATGCCACAGAGGTAATGATGGTCACTATTTTATATTTTGCTTGGTTGCGCGAACATACCGGATGCGCGACCGAAGAGATCAAGATAAACGCCGATATGCATACTGTCGGCGATATTGTCGCTTATCTAAAAGCACAATCGGATGGCCATGCCAATGCGCTTGGCGATATGGATACAGTTCGGGTAGCGGTAAACCGCACCTATGGCAATATCGACACAGAGATTACCACTGGCGACGAGATTGCCTTTTTCCCGCCCGTTACCGGCGGCTAGCCCATATCAGCTGAAAAATCAGTTAAACCCTGACAGAGATATTTAGCGTCCGCGCACCAAATTTTCATAACCGTCAACAAGCTGGCGGCTGATATCGGATGGGGTGAATTTATAATCTCCGATCTGTGATACCGGCGTTACCTCGGCCGCGGTGCCGGTGAGGAAACATTCCTTCATGCTAGCCATGTCTTCGGGATTCATGTGACGCTCGACAACTTTGATCTGCATCGATTTGGCCATTTCAATCACGGTCTGGCGGGTAATGCCATTCAAGAAGCAGTCAGGAATAGGCGTATGCATGGTGCCTTCATCATCAATGAAAAATACATTCGCGCCTGTCGCCTCGGCGATATAGCCACGGTAATCAAGCATCAGCGAGTCCTGAAAGCCCTTTTTCTCAGCCGCATGTTTGGACAGGGTACAGATCATATAGAGGCCAGCTGCTTTGGCTTGAACGGGCGCTGATTCAGGTGATGGACGACGCCATTGCGAGATGTCGAGCGTAATGCCTTTCATCTTGGTTTCGGGATCAAAATAGCTTGGCCATTCCCAAGCAGCGATAGCGACATGTGTTGTTGTCTGCTGCGCCGAGATTGCCATCATTTCCGACCCGCGCCAGCAAAATGCCCGCACATAGCCATCAACAATATTATTGGCTTCGACTACTGCCAGTTTGGCCGCTTCAACTTCATCGTCAGTGATTGGAATATCAAAATCCAGAATATTGCACGACTGGCGCAGACGCTTTGTATGTCGAACACCTTCAAAGACAACACCTGAATATACGCGCTCACCCTCAAAAACGAGACTTGCATAATGTAAACCGTGGCTGAGTGTATGTGTTTTGGCGTCACGCCATGGCACAATTTCACCATCCAACCAAATTGATCCATCCCTGTCATCAAATGGAATTAACGCCATTGTTAGCTCCTATATTCTGTCAACAACGTCAAAATCTTAATGTTTTGTACGTTGTTTAGTTCCAAACTGGCCATTTTATGTTACCTAAGGTATCAAGATTTTCTGGCATAACTATAATTGGTCAACATGGCTGACATAAAACCGATTGGCAAGGCTCTTTTTTTACGCGAGGAGGAGCTTCGACGGGGAATAGAACTGATGTTCTTTGCCTATCGAGACTTTACAGATGAACCTGACTCGATTCTGGAGGCTCAGAATATGGGGCGTGCGCATCATCGCGCCATCTATTTCATCGGGCGTAGCCCGGGAATTTCCGTATCCGAACTTCTGGTGATTCTGAATATTACCAAACAAAGCTTATCCCGTGTATTATCAGCCTTGATGGAAGATGGATTTGTTTTGCAGGAAACCGGCACTAAAGATCGCAGACAAAGGTTGCTGTATCTGACCGATAAAGGTACCGCGCTTGAACATCAGTTGACGAGCCTGCAAGGTAAGCGATTCGCACGCGCCTATCGTGAAGCCGGGGTTGACGCTGTTGAGGGATTTCAGCGTGTCTTACGCGGGTTAGTCGACCAATCAACGCGCGACCAAATAGACAGTTTTGACGATAAACCGAAGTGATCACTATGATGATCGCAAGAGGCACACAATAATGAGTCAACATCACATTCTGGTTATTGATGATGACGAACGTCTGCGCGATCTTTTGCGCCGGTTTCTGGAAGAAAGCGGTTTTCGTGTTACCGATGCCGCTAATGCCAGTGAAGCCCGCCAGATTTTAACAGGTTTTGTATTTGATCTATTGATAATCGACATCATGATGCCTGGCGAAACCGGGCTGGAGTTTTTGCAAGAGTTGCGCAAAAAGGATAATGTGCCCGCTTTATTCCTGACTGCCATGTCAGAGACCGAACACCGGATCGAAGGGCTGGAAACAGGCGCCGATGATTACATGTCAAAGCCGTTTGAACCGCGTGAACTGGTGTTACGGATCAAACGTATTTTGGAACGAAAAACAACTATCAGCCATGAGCCTAATGCGCTGATTATTTTCGGACCTTTTGCCTTTGATCCTGCCACAAGCACGCTGACACGTGATGACGTACGCATTCACATAACCACTGCCGAACAGCAACTTTTGGCAAGTTTTGCCAACGCTCCGGACATGGTGCTGTCGCGCGATGATCTGTCCAGCGCGGTTGAAGGGCGTATGGAGGGCCGATCAATCGATGTTGCTGTTGCCCGATTACGGCGGAAACTAGAACCCGATCCGCGGCATCCGGTATTTTTGCAAACTGTCCGGAATCGTGGCTGGCTTTTACGAACCGATAGGCCCCCCAGATAATGCAGTTGCGCGAGTTTCTTCCTAAAACGCTGTTTGGCCGGATGTTATCGATCATTCTGGCACCGATGATTTTCGTGCAGATCATCACCGTATTTATTTTCTATGAGCGCCATTGGGATACGGTAACACGCCATATGGCGTCCAACCTGACATCCGAATTTGCCTATCTGCTGGAGGGGCTTGGCCCGAACCCGACTGACGAAGAGCTGCAGGTCATCATGGATCATGGCTGGCAATATTTTTCCTTTCCGATCAGCTTTACCAAAGATGTCGACCTTGCCGAAACCAATGTGACACCCGCAGACACCTATGCCGAACAGATGTTGCGGACAGAGCTTGCCAAGCGTGTAACCTTGCCATGGTATGTCGATGTCGATAGCGACCCGAATCTGATCTCAGTTGATATCGAACTAGATAGCGGAGTGTTGCGCATCTATGCCAGCCGCAAGCGTATTTTCAGTTCAACCAGTTGGACATTCATCGGCTGGACAGTCGGGTCTTCGATCATTCTATTCGGGGTGGCGCTAATTTTTCTGCGTGGTCAGGTGCGTCCGATTCATCGGCTTGCCAATGCCGCACGGCAATTAGGGCTGGGACGCCAAGCCCCGGATTACCGACTTGAAGGGGCGCAGGAAGTGCGGCTTGCTGGCCGCGCCTTTCAAGCTATGCGCCACCGTATCATGCGGCAATTAAACGAGCGCACCGCCATGCTTGCTGGTGTTAGCCATGATTTACGAACGCCTCTTACAAGAGTCAGATTGCAATTGGCGTTGATGGAAGATAATGATGATCATAAGGCCATCCGTCAGGATATCGACGAAATGGAAGATATGATTGACGGTTATCTGTCTTTTGCCGCTGGCGAAGGTGAAGAACCAACGGTAGAAGTTGAAGTGGACAAGATGCTATCCCGGCTGGTCAGTCAGGCCGCCAAAGCCCATAATTTTGATATCAGCTTTGAAGCGCCCGACCCAGCAATTCCGCCTTTTTCCATTCGCCGCAATGCCATCCAACGCGCCTTTTCAAATATCATTTCCAATGCCGTACGCTATTCGACCAAGACCGTTGTCACGGTGCGTGTGCGCAATGATGAAATCACCTTTATATTTGATGATAATGGGGCGGGCATCCCCGAAGAATTGCGCGCCGATGCAATCCGGCCCTTTATAAGACTCGAGGAATCTCGCAACCGTAAAACAGGGGGCACCGGGTTGGGGCTGTCGATTGCCAGCGACATTGTGCTGGGGCATGGTGGCGAACTGACGCTTTTGAATTCACCATTAGGCGGATTGCGGGTGACCATAAAGCTACCTATGTAGCCTTGTGATTTAATAGAGTCGGCCACCATCGGGCACCGATTTATCGGGGCAGACCAGCACCACTTCGCCGGCATCATCAGGCACACCAAGCGTTAGCACCTCGGACATGAAAGGGCCAATCTGGCGCGGTGGAAAATTAACTACCGCCATGACCTGCTTGCCTAGCAACGCATCGCAATCATAATGTTTGGTTATCTGCGCGGATGATTTGCGGGTTCCCAGATCACCACCAAAATCAATAACCAGCTTGACCGCCGGTTTGCGCGCCTCTGGAAAGGGTTCGGCCTTTATGATCGTGCCACAACGAATATCCAGTTTGAGAAAATCGTCAAAATGCGCTTCAGTCATGATCTGCACTCTTATCTGGGCTCATATCGGCATCCGCGCTATTGGCCGTATCGGATTTTTGTCTGGACGCTCCACGCCCAAAAACCCCAAGTGAGCATCCCCAATCTTCAGCCTGTTCAAGACGACGGTCAATTTCCTTCATTGTCATTGATAAATCTGGTGATTCATCTTTGTGCCAAACACGCGCGCTGGCCACCATTACGCCAACAACACCATGAATGCGGGCTTCGCCTTGCCAGCCTTTGGGATTGTCACCGCATAATAATAACAGACGGCGGGTAACAGCCACGCGCCTGGCCAATAATTCCAGTCCAAAGGGCGGGATGCGTAGCGCCGATTTAGCCAGTGAGGCCACAGCCTTTTTATAAGGATTATAGACTTCAAAACGATGTAAAATAGCTTCAAGGATTTTTTCGCGGATCGACACATCACCAGCATCTTTGAGATCGTCAAAGGTTTCACTCATCGCCTTGTTATCAAGCATCGATAGATGATGCAAAATCAGCGCCGAAACAGTGCCCGCACAAATCGCGGCATAGTCATGATCGATATTAGCCGCATCCGCTACATCATCAAGGCTGATCTGCTCAAGCGGCTTATCTGCCAGCATGTCAAAGGCAACTGCGGCAAGCTGGCTCATAGTTATAGTGGTATCCTGATCGGCGTCATGCATCACGTCTTACCCAGCAACAATGGATTTATACTCTTTATATAAGAAAATAGACGTCGATTTCCAGCCAGCAGACAAAATCAATAATTAGCGCGTTTCAGAAATGATGTTGTAATCAGCTTCCCAACGCGATGGAACGGGCTTTCGCCGCCGCGATAGCGCGCGCCAGCAAAGGGGCCATACCATCATCCGCCATCAACACATCAAGAGCCGCCGCCGTGGTGCCGCCCTTGCTGGTCACATTAGCACGCAAGATAGCCGGATCATCATCAGACGCCGCAATCAGCGCGCCAGCCCCCGCCACCGTGGCCGCGGCAAGCTTGGCGGCGAGATCAGCTGGCAAGCCAGCTTCGATCGCCGCTTTGGTCATCACCTCGGCAAGCAAAAACACATAAGCAGGCCCAGAACCCGAAACCGCGGTAACAGCATCCATCAGGCTTTCATCGTCAATCATCACAACCTGCCCGACCGCCGCCAATAGCTGGCCAGCAAGATCGCGCTTAGCATCTGTTGCCTTACCGCTATATAGCACGGTGATGCCATGACCAATCGCGGCGGGTGTATTCGGCATAGCGCGCAGTATTGGCGCGGTGCCTCCCATCAAAACGTCAAGGCGTGACGCCAGCCAGGCGGTTGTAATGCCAGCGGCGATCGACAGAAACGCCGTATCATCGTCGATCATAGGGGCAAAATGCCCTATCGCCGCGTCCATCACCTGTGGCTTCACTGCCAGCACGATGATCGTCGCGGGCGGGATGGATGCGGTTTCGGCGGCGGCACAACTTTCAAACAGCGCGATATGGGCGTGTTTGTTTGTCCAGCCAAGATGATCCTGAAACGGTTCGATTATGGAAAAATGCGCGTCAAGTTCGGTATCAGCAATCCAGCCTTCTAGCATGGCACCACCCATCTTACCACATCCAATAAGGACGATATGATGTTGTGGTGACGGGATGCTGGCTGTGCTCATGCCTCACCCATTGTCGGCATCAAGACAATCGCAGCCGCGTCGGTCGCTTGCATGGCGCCATGCGCCACCTGATAAATGGCCGGAAAATTCTGTTCACATTCGCCAAGCATGATATCAACCACATCTTCGATCTGTTCAGGCGTAGCCCCGCCCGCACCACGTAAAGCCAGCGTATGACGCAATTCCAGCTCGCCATTGGTGATATCAAACGCCAAATGCCCGATAAATACCTGCTGATTTAACAAAGCGGCAAGCAAGGCTATTTCGCCAAACTGACTTTCATCAGCCTGAATATCAATGCGGCAAGTCACGTGCATTGTCTGTTCTGAAACCTGCCAGGTAGCATGCAGTTGATAATCGCTCCATTTACCGGGAATTTCAGCAAAGATGGCGTTGCTGGCCTGACGCCGTAAAAGCCAGTCATGCCGTGTGACAAAACGCGACACAAGCTCAATTGGGTCGGCAAGAATAATATCGTCATTTTGCTGGGTCAGCGCCATTGTCATGTTCCAATAAGGCATATGCGTTTGGGTGCCTAGAATAGCACCTTCATGACCTAAAGTGACAAAAGCGGTGCGGCTGATCAAGCTATTTCGACACAATATTTAGTGTCTGGAATTTGCAAAACCACAATTTTTAGTGTTTTTTCCTGTTTTTCTGGTGATTCGGCTTGGTTCAGCCATCAGTCACATTTCATTTATTTTTTGGCGCGGCAGGCTTTTTTGCAGCTGGTTTTTTAGCCACAGGACGTTTGGCGGTTTTTGTAGCTGTACGGGGCATCGATTCGGCACCTGATTCGGATGCGGTTTTGGCCTTGGTTTTGCCGGCTGGCTGGGCTGATGACGCCGCCTCAAGCATGGCCAGACGCGCAGCAAGCGCTTCATGACGGGTACGCAGTGCGTCAAATTCCTCACGCGTAACTAACCCACGCGCATTCAAGGTGCGTTCTAAACGATGGCGTATCATATTATCTATTTCTTCGCGCACCCCGCCAAGGGCGGATGCGGCCCCATTGGCCATCTGGGCAAGGTCTGACATTAAAGATGAACGCAAAGCCATGAAATTCTCCTACTATGACGATCCAACCTGTGCATTTGTGATGGGCAGTTTACCCAAAGATAAGCAGGTTGCCTATTTATCCTCTACTAGAGATAAGGTGAATGCGCTAAGCTTGCAATCACCACATTATGTCGCATCGCTGTTCTTTGCCGATGCGACGATAGTTTCAACCAGCCGGATCGTATCTAGCCATGACCAGCAACTTACAAACAGCCGATGCCCAAACAGCCGAGATAGTTTCATCAGCCGGAATCATTCTGCCTGAATTCAATGAATTTGCCATTCAGTTTGGTAATTTTGGTATTCGCTGGTATGCGCTGGCCTATATAGCGGGCTTGCTGATCGGTTTTTATCTGTTGAAGCGAGAAGCCAATAAAGCCGACTCAGCCATGACCAGTGTCGCGCTTGATAGCCTGATGAATTATGTTTTGATCGGGATCATTGCTGGCGGGCGTCTTGGCTATGTGCTGTTTTACAATGCCAGCTATTTCCTATCCTATCCGCTAGATATCTTTAAGATATGGCAAGGCGGCATGTCATTTCACGGCGGGTTGGTTGGTGTTACATTCGCCATGATGCTGCTGGCGCGGCGGCATCAGATACCAGTGCTGGCGATCAGCGATCGGGTGTCGATGGTATTGCCGATAGGACTATTCTTTGGTCGCATTGCCAATTTTATCAATGGTGAATTATGGGGACGGATTACCGATGTGCCGTGGGCAATGGTGTTTCCGCATAGCGACGGTGCCCCGCGTCATCCAAGCCAGCTTTATGAAGCTGGCCTCGAAGGGCTGGTGCTGGGACTGGCTATGCTCATGGGCTACCGGAAAGGCTGGCTAGCATATCAAGGACGTCTTACAGCCATTATGCTGATCGGTTATGGAGCGAGCCGTTATCTGATCGAATTCGCGCGCGAACCCGATGCGCATCTAGGTGTATTATTTGGCGTGATCACGATGGGACAGATCTTATGTTTGCCGATGCTGGCAGGTGGTCTTTATCTGTTAATGCGGGAGCGCCGCAGATGAGCATTGCCAGCGGTGATGATATTAATGCCGATGATATGACAGCTTCGCTTGTCGCGCAGATTGCAGCTGATAGCCCACTGTCACTGGCACGCTATATCGAAATCGCGTTAAGCACAGCTAGTGCTGGCTATTATCAATCAAGTGATCCCTTTGGCCAAAAAGGGGACTTTATCACCGCACCCGAAATATCCGGCCTTTTTGGTGAGATGTGTGGTTTGTTTCTGGCGCATATGTTCGAGCTTGGCCAGACACCAGAGGAAACAGCATCTGGACACCAAAAACCAGCGATTATCGAATGCGGCCCTGGGCGCGGCACCTTAATGGCCGATATGCGGCATGTCTGGGAACAGCTTATGCCAGATCTAACGGCATGCCCGGTGCATCTGATCGAAACAAGTCCATATCTGCGCACGCTTCAAGAGCAAGCGTTGCCCGACGCGGTGATCCATTGGCATGATGATCTGTCGGCCTTACCTGCCGCACCGCTTTATGGCATTGCTAATGAATTTTTCGATGCCCTGCCAGTGGCACATGCGATCTGCCGAACAGGCATCTGGCGGCACCGGCTGGTAACAGCCACCCCCGCATTGGGCTTTGTCGAGGGCAAACCCCTGACCGACGCCGAGCTTGAAATGTGGCGACTTGATACAAACAACTCAGGACCAAGCCAAGAGGGAGACGATATGGCGACGCCACTTGATGGGGCGATTGCCGAATCATGCGCGTTAGGTGAAGACATCATGCGAAGTCTGGCGGCGCATATAGCCCGCTTTGGCGGTGCCATTTTGATCATTGATTACGGCAAGACAGATAATAGGGGTGATACGGTGCAGGCGGTTGCCGCGCATAAGCCTGTCGATCTGTTCTATCAGCCAGGTCAGGCCGATATATCGCATTGGGTGGATTTCGGGGCACTGGCCGCTTGTGCCAACGCGGCAGGTGCGCGCCTGGTCGGTCCTGTCGAGCAAGGTAGCTTTCTGACGCAAATCGGGCTCAAGGCGCGCGCTGAACAAGCCGCCGCTCATGCCGATCCAGAGATGCGCCGAGCATTACTCGCCGCCTATGACCGGCTTGTCAGCCCTGCACAGATGGGAAGCGCCTTTAAGGTGGCATTGCTGGTGCCGCAAGGAGACGGCACCCCACCAGGCTTTGTCACGCATAATGCCAAGACAGAATCATCAACTAGGCAGGATCGCTGATGCAGTTTTCGACAGTCATTTCGCCAGATGGGGTGCCGTATATCCAGTTTGATGACTGGAAGACACCAGATGCAGAGGGCACCATAATCCAGCATGGTTTTTTCACCCGAAATGGTGGCGTGAGTAGCGGTTATTATAACAGTCTGAATTGTGGCTATGGATCACAGGACGCGCCTGCCAATATCACCGAAAATAGAAGGCGGGTTGCGGCCAGCCTTGGGCTTGGCGCAAATAGGTTATACGGGCTTCGGCAATGCCATTCAGCCGATGCCGTGCTGGTCACATCTGATCAAGATGCACACCAGCGCCCGGATGCCGATGCGCATGTCACAGCAATAGCTGAATATGGGTTGGCGATTTTGACAGCCGATTGCACCCCGATTCTGTTCGCCGACCGACAGGCCGGTGTGATTGGCGCCGCCCATGCCGGCTGGCGCGGCGCATGTGGCGGGGTGCTGGAAGCAACGGTCAATCGCATGTGCAAGGCCGGTGCCACGCGCGATAATATAACCGCACTGATTGGCCCTTGTATCCGCCAGCATAGTTATCAGGTTGGCAGTGACTTGCGTGATGAAGTGCTGGCCAGCACGGATGAAGCCGTGGTCTTTTTTGCCACTGACCAAGAACCTGGCAAATACCGCTTTGACCTTGCTGGCTATGTCGCCATGCGTCTAGAGAGTTGTGGCATTGGCGCGATTCATGACTGCCTGCGCGATACCTATAGCGAATCAGAGCAGTTCTTCTCGCATCGCTTTGCGACTCATGCAGGTGATAGCGACTCAGGCCGCCTTATTTCAGTCATCGCCCTGCAACCATTTTCCACCATCATGCAAGAGGCGTAAAATGCCGCATCTATATATTTTCCTTGGGTTACTGTTTCTTTCCTTGCTGGCCAGTTGCATCATCTGAACAGTGCCCCGTAATAAAAGTGTAAAGAAAAGGTGAAAACCACCTTGTCGGTTCGCCATGTGATTGCTAATAACATGCTTCTTGTAGTGGGCTACAACCACGAAAACCGGCAAAGGTTTTGACGCATGAAGATTTTATCTTGCAATAGTAATCGTCCTCTTGCGGAAGCTATTGCCGCCTACCTTGATGTTCCGCTCACCCTCGCCGATGTAAAACGCTTTGCCGATATGGAAGTGTTTGTCGAGATCGCCGAAAATGTTCGTGGTGAAGATGTGTTTGTTATCCAGTCAACCTGTTTCCCCGCGAATGACAATGTCATGGAATTGCTTGTCGCGCTTGATGCGCTGCGTCGTGGATCAGCCCGCCGGATCACAGCTGTCCTGCCTTATTATGGCTATGCGCGCCAAGATCGTAAATCGGGGCCCCGTACGCCGATTTCGGCAAAATTACTGGCCAATCTTATTACCTCGGCAGGTGCCGATCGCGTGCTGACGATTGATCTGCATGCAGGCCAGATACAAGGCTTTTTCGATATTCCAACTGATAATCTGTTCGCCGCACCAGTTTTCATCGAAGATATCAAACAACGCTATGATGGATCGAAGCTGATGATCGTATCGCCTGATGTTGGCGGCGTGGTGCGGGCACGTTCACTGGCCAGACGGCTTGATGCTGATCTGGCGATCATTGATAAGCGCCGCCCTAAAGCTGGCGTATCCGAAGTCATGAATATCATCGGTGATGTAAGCAAACGTCATTGCATCATGGTTGACGATATTGTCGATTCGGGTGGCACTTTGTGTAATGCGGCTGTTGCCTTGATGAATGACGGCGCGTTGAGCGTTGATGCCTATGTCACGCATGGCGTATTGTCAGGTGGCGCGGTGAGCCGGGTGGCAGCCTCGCCGCTTAATTCGCTGGTTACAACGGATTCGATTCCCGCCACTGAAGCGGTGCGGGTTGCGCGTAATGTGCGGCATCTATCAGTTGCGCCCTTGCTTGGCGAAGCGATCCTGCGAATCAATGAAGAACGGTCAGTTTCAACATTGTTCTAATTGGTAGCATCTAATGGGTTGGGGGCTTTTACCAAGACCCCTTTTCAAATTTCAAACCATCGTCACAAAACATAACCTGAATCGTGTCTGCGGCACGTAAAACGCTTGTGTTTTGGTGATTTACGGCCTATACCTCGCACCGCTATGCACCCCTGGAGGCATAGTCATTGTTTGATAAAGGAGTTAGCAATGTCTGACATAACAACCATTAGCGCTGAACAGCGCGAACGGGTCGGTAAGGGGTCCGCCCGTGCGGCACGCCGCGCAGGTCTTGTCCCAGCCGTTATTTACGGCGACAAGAAGGAACCTCTAGGCATTAACATGTCTACCCGTGAAATTACCAAAATCGTGCATCAGCCCGGTATTTTCGGCCGTTTGCTGGAGATCAAGGTCGATGGCAAGAAAAACACGGTTCTAACCCGTGATATTCAGTTCCATCCGGTATCTGACACTATTCTGCATATGGATTTTCTGCGGGTATCCGGTTCGGTAAAAGTGGCCGTTGGCGTTCCTGTTGAGTTTATCAATGAGGATATTTGTCCAGCGCTAAAGATTGGTGGCGTGTTGAACGTTGTCCGTCACGAAATCGAGCTGAATTGCCCAGCAACCGATATTCCGGAAAAAATCATCATTGATCTTGATGGTCTGAAAATCGGTGACTCAATCCATATCAGTGCGATTACGCTGCCCGACGGTGTTGAGCCAACAATTACCGACCGCGACTTTACCGTTGCTACATTGCAGTCACCTGGTGGCGGCGTGAAGAACGAAGATGAAGACACAGATGGTGAAGAAACCGAAGAAGAAGCTACAAGCGAATAATAAT
>NZ_CBFHNB010000040.1:0-20476 GCF_965657105.1 Puniceispirillum sp. (SeqCode) | reverse complement strand
GCCTGAAAACAGTTTGGCAGATGATGAAACCTGCGCATGTACTTCAAGTCCAATCACAACTTCCCAATCGCCTGTGCGTCCTGCAACAAGATCACTCATCACACACCTCCTGCCATGCGTTGCGGCATTGTGCTTATCGCGGCCGAATCCTCGATAACTTTTCCAACTTTATAGATAGAGGCTTCGTCAAATGGCTTGGCTAGTATCTGTAGGCCAAGTGGCAAGCCAGACTGATTAAATCCAGCTGGCACAGACATGCCTGGCAAACCAGCTAGATTGGCTGGCACCGTAAAGACATCATTCAGATAATTTGTAACTGGATCATCAACCTTGCGTCCCACTGGAAATGCGGCAGATGGCGTTGCTGGCGTCAGAATGGCATCAACCTTTGTAAAAACCTCATCAAAATCATTTTTGATTAATCGCCTGACGCGCTGGGCTTTGAGATAATAGGCATCGTAATAGCCAGCCGACAAAACATATGTGCCGATCATTATACGGCGCTGTACTTCATCGCCAAAGCCTTCTGCACGGGTTAAACCATACATCTCGTCAAGGGACTCTGCTTCAATGCGATTGCCATAGCGCACACCGTCATATCGCGCCAGATTCGATGACGCCTCAGCCGGGGCAATAATGTAGTAAGCTGGCAAAGCGTATTTGGTATGCGGCAATGAAATATCAACCAATTCGGCACCAGCATCTTTCAGCCATTCCTGACCTTGTAGCCAGAGTTTTTCAACATCACTATCCATACCATCCATGCGATATTCACGCGGAATTCCGATTTTCATCCCTTTGACGCCCGCGCCAACCGCCGCAACAACATCCTGAAGCGGCGTGTTGGCCGAAGTCGAGTCTTTGGAATCATGACCTGCCATCGCACTCAGCAACAGCGCGTTATCGGCAACATCGCGTGAAAATGGCCCTGCCTGATCAAGCGATGAGGCAAAGGCAACAATGCCCCAGCGCGAACAACGCCCATAGGTTGGCTTAAGCCCGACAACGCCACAGAAAGAGGCTGGCTGGCGAATTGAGCCGCCTGTATCAGTACCTACGCTCAGCAAAGCCGAACGCGCGGCAACTGACGAAGCCGATCCGCCTGATGATCCACCTGGAACGAGATCAACACCATCGCCAGCGTCCCACGGGTTTATAACCGGCCCGGCAAAACTGGTTTCATTAGCCGATCCCATTGCAAATTCATCACAATTAAGTTTACCAAGCATCACTCCGCCCTGTGCCCACATATTGGCGGTTACGGTGCTTTCGTAAACAGGCGTGAACCCATCAAGAATTTTTGAACATGCCGTTGATGTAACGCCTTTGGTACAAAACATATCCTTCACACCAATTGGCAGACCTTCCAACACACCACTATTACCGGCGGCTATTCTTTTGTCAGCATCACTTGCCATATCAAGTGCTTTGTCTGCGGTAAGCAGAACATAATTGTTGAGAGAGGCTGTATCTTCAGCAGCCTGAATATAGGCGCTGGTCAATTCAACCGATGAAATATCTTTTGCGTCAAGGGCAACACGCGCCTCAACAGCTGATAAAGCGAGCAAGTCCTGCATTATTCAACAACCTTTGGCACAACAAAAAATCCACTTGCTGACTCAGGTGCATTAGCCAGCACATCATCAACATAGCCACCGTCGGTAACAACATCTTCGCGCATCGGCAATGAATGTCCCGTTACGCTTGCCAAAGGCTCCACATTGTCTGTATTCACTTCATCAAGTTCGGCAATCCATGCGAGGATACCGTTCAATTCGTCGGCAATAGCCTCTTGGCGCGCTTCATCAACATGAATTCGAGCCAAACGGGCAATTTTAGCGACTGTGGTCTTGTCAACGGACATATCACTGTGCTTTTTGCTGTTAATAGGTAAGTTCAACAAGCGAAATATCATTCACCATGCCGATCTGCAAGCTAAACGATGTAAAACAGTCAATTTCTGATGGTCAGCGCCTTCTTGGACTTGATATTGGCAAAAAAACTATCGGTTTGGCCTTATCTGATGCCGGGCTGACAATCGCAACACCCATAAAAATTCTGTATCGCACAAAATTCACCCCAGATGTTGCCGAGCTATTTAAGCTGGTAGATGAGCAAAATGTGGGTGGATTGGTTCTTGGATGGCCAGTGAATATGGATGGATCGACCGGGCCGCGATGCGACTCGACGCGGGACTTTGCCTATGCCCTCATGCGAATAAGAGATATTCCAGTATTTTTCCAAGATGAACGCTTATCCACACAGGCGGTCGAAAGCGCTATGATTGCTGCTGACATGACCCGCGCCAAACGCGCCGTGCGGCGTGATGCCCTCGCCGCTGGCTGGATTTTGCAATCAGCACTCGACACAATTCATGATCGCGCAATCATTCCAGATTAAACATTTCATAATATGTTATTTTGCCAATTCGAAATATAGCTAGACCAAAAGCATCGGTTTCGATTATACACTAATTTTCATGAACAAGACGTCATCTAAACATTCTGCTTCGGTTGATGCCTCGGTGCCAGTAAGTCTGCCATCAAAACACCTGCTTGGTATTGAGGGCATGTCCCCACTTCTGATCCGCGCCCTTCTTGATAGGGGCGACATGTTTGCCAATAATCCGCAGTCAGACATATCTGCGGCGCTTAAAGGCAAAACAATAGTCAATCTCTTTTACGAAAATTCAACGCGTACCCGCGTTTCTTTCGAATTGGCCGCCAAACGCCTTGGCGGTTCGGTGTTGAATATTTCGGTGGCTGGATCATCAGTCAAAAAAGGCGAGACCCTGCTTGATACAGCTACCACATTAAACGCAATGCACCCTGATATTCTGGTTGTTCGCCATAATTGTGCTGGTGCCGCCAAATTGTTAAGCCAGCATGTCGACGCTGCGGTGATCAATGCTGGCGATGGCAGACATGAACATCCCACACAAGCGTTGCTTGACGCCCTGACCATTCGTCGCCGTATTGGTCGTATTGAGGGATTACGGATCGCCATATGCGGCGACATTGCCAATAGCCGCGTTGCCCGATCAAATATTCACCTTCTTGGCACATTGGGCGCTGAAATACGGCTAGTCTGTCCATCAACCTTGTTGCCTGCGGCCATTGACCAGATGGGGGTCAGTGTCTTCACTGATCTGGAAACAGGCATCAGAGATGCAGATATCGTGATGATGCTTCGTTTGCAAACTGAACGTATGGCGGGAACCGAAACGCCATCACAGCGCGAATATTTCAATTTCTTTGGCCTAGATAAAGCCAAACTCGAACGGTCAGCACCTGATGCCTTGATCATGCACCCTGGGCCAATGAACCGCGGCGTCGAGATTGACTCGACAACTGCTGATGATGTTGAAAAAAGCCTGATACGCACACAAGTTGAAATGGGGGTTGCGGCGCGCATGGCCTGTCTTGAGGCGGTGGCTCTTGGACTGGACAATGCCTCATGACTAATATCCAGTTTATAAATGCCCGTATCATAGATCCATCTCAAGATATGGATGGAATCGGCCATGTTTCTGTTGAAAACGGCATCATTACTGACTGTCGTCTGGGCGATGCGCCCAAACCATCCAAAGATGCAAAAATTGTTGATTGTGCCCAAAGCTATCTGGCTCCGGGCTTGGTTGACATGCGCGTTCAGTCTGGTGATCCGGGCGCAGAACATCTGGAAGACCTGAACAGCCTTTTATTCGCGGCAGCGGCGGGCGGCGTTACAGCTTTTGCCTGCTTGCCAAATACCTTGCCGATAATTGATGATCCCGCCATGATTGACTCGCTTTGCCTTCGCGCATCGCGTCAGGGTGGTTCACGGCTCTATGTTTACGGCGCGGCCACAAAAGGGCTTGCTGGCAAAGAAATGGCCGAATTAGGTTTGATGGCGGAATCAGGCGCGGTTGGATTTAGTAATGGCCTCACATCAATTCAGGATGCATTGGTGATGCGCCGGTTACTTTCCTATGCCAGCATGATTGACAAACCTGTCATTCAACATTGTGAAGATGCGTCACTAACAGCCGATGGCGAAATGAATGAAAGCGAAACATCCACCCGCCTTGGCCTAATCGGCAGCCCATCAGTCGCCGAAGTTATCATCATTGACCGCGACCTGCATCTGGTTCGCCTTACCGGTGGTCGCTACCATGTAGCACATATTAGCACACGGGCCGGCATCGACGCCGTGCGTAAAGCCAAAGCAGAAGGGTTGCCTGTTACGGCAGATACGGCTCCACCATATTTTATCCTGAACGAACTGGCTGTAAGCACCTATGATACGGCTATGAAATTATCGCCACCATTACGAAGCGAAGACGACCGACTTGCTGTTATCGAAGGGCTTGCAGATGGAACAATCGATGCGGTTTCATCGGATCATACGCCTGTCGATGGTGATGCCAAAATGCAGCCGTTTGGGCCTTCACAGCCAGGCGCATCAGGCATTGATACGTTATTCGCCCTGACGATGAGCCTTGTGCATGCTGACCTTATTTCCATGATGCGCGCAATTGAAATTCTCAGCCTTGCACCTGCCACTATACTTGATGTTCCTGGTGGTAGTCTGGCACCCGGAAGTATGGCCGATGTCATTCTGTTCCGTCCAGACACAGGATGGATTGTAAAAGGGGTGAACTTTGCCTCGGCTTCGCGTGTCACACCTTTTGAGGGACAGCCCGTTCAAGGCGTTATTGACGCGACCTATGTCGGCGGCAAAGAAACCTTTAGACGCGGTTAAACAAACGTTACGGTATGCTTATGACAAGTTTTGATTATATATGGATCGGGCTCTCCGCCTATGTCATGGGCTCGATTCCATTTGGCCTTGTTCTAACACATTTGTTCGGCGGAGGGGATGTTCGTGAGATTGGCAGTGGCAACATTGGTGCTACGAATGTATTGCGAACGGGAAAACGCTCTGTCGCCGCCCTCACCTTGATCCTAGATGCGGGCAAAGGGGCTGTTGCTGTTCTGCTGGCAAAGCATTTTGCAGATGGGAATGTAGCTGCACTTGCTGGCTTGATTGCCATCATCGGGCATTGCTTCCCCGTTTGGATTGGCTTCAAAGGGGGTAAAGGTGTCGCCACATATCTTGCCGTCATGAGCGCTTTGGACATCCGGTTTGGCCTTATATTTGCTGTGCTGTGGCTTGGCACCGCTTTTATTGCCCGCTATTCATCATTGGCGGCACTTGTTGCCACAATGGGGGCAACCATTGGTGCCTTTATTTTTGATGGCAGCAGCATGAATAATGCCGATTTAGTCCCGGTTTTCATGATCGTGATGACAGGCCTGATCTGGACGCGTCATCATGCCAATATTGGCCGATTGCTATCCGGTCAGGAAACCAAAATTGGCCAGAACAGCAAAACCAAAAAATAAATCATATTATACTTCTGAGTTAACCTTTGGTTAAGGTCAGTGCTTTATAGCTATACGGATGGAACATTCCGAAAAGCTGGCACGCATTCGGCTAATCCGCACGCAAAATGTCGGGCCAATGACATATAAATTGCTAATGCGACGTTACAAAACGGCGAAAGAAGCCCTGCGAGCCATACCCGAACTAGCCAAACGCGGGGGTAGAAAGCTGATTCCTGCCAGCCTCGCTGTTGCCGAAGCCGAATTTAACGCGAATCAAGCCGCTGGCGCGACTTTACTGTTTCGCGGCACCGAGCAATATCCTCGCCAGCTTGATATGTTTGATGATGCGCCGGCCTTATTATCAGCAAAAGGAAATATACATCTGTTGCAAAAGCCCATGCTGGCAATGGTTGGCGCCCGTAATGCCTCGATAAATGCTATGCGATTATCCGAAAAACTAGCCAGCGAACTTGGCTCACATGGCTATATCATAGTATCGGGGCTTGCCCGCGGCATTGACACTGCGGCTCATAATGGCGCGCTTGATAACGGAACGATTGCTGTCATCGCTAGCGGTATAGATCTGGTCTATCCGCAAGAAAACGCTGATCTTTTTGATTCGATCATTGAGCGTGGCCTGTTATTAGCCGAAATGCCGCCTGGCACCCAACCGACACCGCGGCATTTTCCAATCCGCAACCGCATTATCGCCGGTCTGTCACATGGCGTTATTGTGGTCGAAGCGGCTGCCAAGTCCGGATCGTTAATAACAGCCCGAGAAACAGGTGAACGCGGTGGTGAGGTAATGGCAATTCCCGGCTCTCCGCTTGATCCAAGATCAGAAGGCTGTAACAAACTGATCCGTGAAGGCGCGACATTGGTGCAAAACACGTCAGATATCCTTGAATGTCTAAGCCGACCCTATACAGCATCCCAGCCCCCGCCGCCGCCTGTTCAAGATGCCAATGCGCCTGAACCCAATAGCAATGCAGTCAACAAATGCCGTAGCATTATCACTGAAGGCGTTGGCCCCGATCCAGTGGCGATAGATGATATTATTCATCTATGTGATATGCCGGCCTCAATTGTTTGGGCAGCGTTGCTTGAACTGGAACTTGCGGGGGTTGTATTGCGACATCATGGCAACAGGGTGTCTAAAATAGCGGCATTCGAGGCATAAATATGCGTCAAAAACAAAAAACGCGTCAGATATTTTGACAAATCACATTTTACGTTATATCGGATGGCTTCCTTTAATAATCGGATCATCCAATGAAAGTCGTTATTGTCGAATCACCTGCCAAAGCAAAAACCATTAACCGTTACCTAGGTGACGGCTATAAAGTGCTTGCCTCATACGGGCATGTTTGTGATTTGCCAAGCAAGGACGGATCCGTTTCCCCAGAAAATGATTTCGAGATGAAATGGCAGATTTCTTCTGGTTCTGAAAAACATCTCAAGGAAATTACCAACGCGCTGAAAAATGCAGACAAGTTAATTCTCGCTACTGACCCTGACCGCGAGGGGGAAGCGATTAGCTGGCATGTACTAGAACAATTAAAAGCCAAAAAGCTTGTAAAAGACATACCGGTCGAGCGCGTTGTTTTTAACGAAGTCACCAAATCGGCAATTTTGACAGCGATGGACAACCCGCGCGCGCTGGATGAAGAATTGATCGATGCCTATCGAGCGCGACGTGCACTTGACTATCTGGTTGGTTTTTCTATTTCACCTGTTCTGTGGCGCAAACTGCCCGGTTCAAAATCAGCTGGCCGTGTCCAATCGGTTGCCTTGCGCCTGATTTGCGAACGCGAAGCCGAAATTGAAGCCTTTATAACCGATGAATATTGGAGCGTGGATACCAGAATGGCTAAGGCCGATGGCCGTGAATTCACTGCCCGCCTGACCCATATTGATGGTGAAAAGCTTGACAAATTAGGCATTCCAAACGAAGCCGCAGCGAAAGCGGCTGAAGCCAAAATCAATGCTGCTGATTTATCGGTTAAAACGATTGAAACCAAACGCGTCAAACGTAATCCATCACCGCCATTCACAACATCGACATTGCAACAAGAAGCGTCGCGCAAACTTGGATTTTCAGCAAGCCGGACAATGCAGATTGCCCAACGGCTTTATGAAGGCATCAATATTGGCAGTGATACAACCGGCCTGATTACCTATATGCGTACCGATGGTGTTCAGCTTGGCAAGGAATCCATAGCCGCCTTACGAGATGATATTGGGTCGCGCTTTGGTAGCCGCTATCTGCCTGAAAATCCTCGTATTTATAAAACCAAAGCCGCTAATGCCCAGGAAGCGCATGAAGCCATTCGTCCGACAGATATTGCCCGTGACCCGGAAGCGATGCGTAGCTTTCTGGATCACGATCAGTTCAGATTATATGAATTGATCTGGAAGCGGACAATTTCCAGCCAGATGCAATCTGCCGAACTTGACCAGACAGGTGTTGATATCACCGATCCAACTGGTAGCGTTACCTTACGCGCCAATGGCCAGGTCATGGTCTTTGATGGTTATTTATCCGTATATATGGAAAGCCAAGACGACAAGGATGAAAAGGACGAAAGCCGTTCTAATCTGCTTCCTGAAATGAAAGAAGGCGAAAATCTGGTTACACAGAACGTGGCACCCGAACAGCACTTTACCCAGCCTCCTCCACGTTTCACTGATGCCAGCCTTGTTAAGCGTATGGAAGAACTTGGCATTGGTCGGCCTTCTACCTATGCCTCGATTATTCAAGTCTTGCAAAACCGCGATTATGTTGTCAAAGACCGCAATCGTTTCATACCTGAAGATCGTGGTCGTCTTGTTTCGACATTCCTTGGAAACTTTTTTGACCGGTATGTCGAATATGATTTCACCGCCCAGCTTGAAAGCCAACTTGACGAAGTCTCGGCTGGCCGCCTTGACTGGAAAGCATTGCTTGCCAATTTCTGGCGTGATTTTAAGTCAGCTATTGATGGCACCAAAGATTTAACCATCACAAACGTTCTTGACGTTCTTGACGAAGAGTTGGGTCCACATTTCTTTAAAGCTGATGAAAATGGCGCATTGCTTCGCTCATGTCCGAATTGTGCTGATGGACGTCTTGGGCTTAAGCTTGGAAAATTTGGTGCTTTTGTCGGCTGTTCAAATTATCCAGAATGTAAATTCACCCGCAAACTGACCGATAGTGATGGTACTGAGGATGATGCGCCTGTGGGTGACAAAAATCTCGGTATGGATCCGGCAACTGAACTGCCAGTATTCCTGCGTAAAGGCCCCTATGGCTCTTATGTTCAGATTGGTGACCCTGAAACCAAAAAACCCAAACGTGCGTCCTTACCAAAGGGCGAAAGTGCAGCTGCTATCGATCTTGAGCGCGCATTGTCTCTATTGGCACTTCCTCGTGATGTTGGCGCACACCCAGAAACAGGCGACATGATACAGGCTGGTTTGGGACGCTTTGGCCCCTATCTGAAATATCAAGGTGGTTTTACAAGCCTGCCTGCTGATGACGATTTGCTGACTGTTGGCATCAACCGGGCAGTTGATTTGCTTGCCGAATCGGCCAAGAAAAAGGGGCGTGTGCTTGGTGCTCATCCAGCCAAAGGCGATGTTTATGTCAAAGCAGGGCGCTATGGCGCCTATGTTGAACATAATAAACTTCGCGCGACACTGCCAAAAGACGTTGATATTGCAGATGTGACACTGGAAAAGGCGATTGAGCTTCTCGCCGAAAAAGCTGCTAAGACACCCGCAAAGAAAACAGCTAAAAAGGCTGCCGCAAAGAAAAAGGCAGCTCCCAAAAAGAAAGCCCCAGCTAAGAAGAAAGCGGCAGCCAAGAAAAAAGCGACCGCTAAAAAGAGCGCCAAGAAAGTTAACTAGTGGCTGATAAAGACAATAGCGATGACAAGAATATAACGGGGCTACCTACGCAACAGGCCATCACAGATTATGTAAATAGCTGTGCTACCCCCCCTACCCAGCGTGAGATTGCCCGCGCGTTCAATATCGGACAGGAATATCGTGCGCCCTTGCGACGGCTTTTACGAAGTCTTAGCGAACAAGGCACTCTGGCGCGCCGCGAAGGGCGGCGTATCGCAACGCCTGATCAATTACCCGAAGTCACTGTGCTTGAACTCGTGTCATTCGACGATAATGGTGATGGTATGGCACGAGTTGCCGGTGAAAACAGTGCTAATGAAGGCGATGCCCCCGAAATACGTGTCATTCTGAGCCGCAAAGCAGGGCGTGCACCATCTATTGGCCAGACAATCTTAGCGCGCCTCGCCCGGGTCGGTCCCAATCTGTATGAGGCACGCATTATCAAAGTTCTCGAACGCCAGCAAAAAAGGCTGTTCGGCGAGGTCATTGCATCAAATAAGGGCTTTAAGCTCATGCCTGCCGAACGCGGCAAACGCGATGCTATTAATTTGCAAACATCATCATCAGCACCATGCGTAGCTGGCGACCTTGTCGAAGCCGAACTATTGCCCTCAAAAGGGTATCTGGCAAAGACCGCTAGAATTATTCACAATCTTGGATCATCCCGTAATTCAGGCGCGTTCAGTGCGCTGGCGATTGCTGAATTCAACATACGCCATCATTTCCCTGATGCGGTCATCAATGAAGCCAATGCGCTCAAGACACCATCTGCGAAAGGGCGGCTCGATTTACGTGATACCGCCCTTGTCACCATTGACGGTGCCGATGCCAAGGATTTTGATGATGCTGTCTTTGCCGAACCAACCGACACTGGTGGCTGGCGGCTTTTGATCGCTATTGCTGACGTTTCTCATTACGTGCGTCAGGGTTCCAGCCTCGATAAGGAAGCCAGAACAAGAGGAAACTCTGTATATCTACCAGACTTGGTAGTGCCCATGTTGCCTGAGGCTATCTCGAATGATCTATGTTCATTGCGGCCGCATGAAGATAGAGCCGCCATGGTAGCCGAGATATTTATCGATAATGAGGGAAAAAGGATCAGCCATTCAATAGAGCGCGCCTTGATCAAATCTCATGCCCGCCTGACCTATGACACGGTCCAGGCCGTTTTTGATGGCACCATTGATGAAGCTGATGCCGACGTGCCGCACGGCACATTGCATGCGCTGTTTGGCGCATGGCATGCGTTAAATATTGACCGCACCGCCCGCGAGCCACTTGCGCTTGATCTTCAGGAACGCCGCGTCGAGTTTGATGACAGTAATAATGCTGTGGGTATTGCCCTGCGCAAACAAAGCGAATCCCAGAGGCTGATTGAAGATTTCATGATCGCCGCCAATGTTGCGGCTGCAGATACGTTGATAGCTGCCAAGCGCCCATGTGTATTTCGTGTTCATGATGCACCTGATCCCAAAAAAGCAGATAGTCTGCACAAATTGGCAGATGCTATTGGGGGTAAATTTACCCGTGGACAGGTTTTACAACCACATCATTTCAACAAATTACTTGCCCATGTTAAAGACACAACTGATGAATTGATGGTTAATGAAGCTGTATTACGCAGCCAATCAAAAGCTGTCTATGACATTAATAACATAGGACATTTTGGCTTATCGCTTAGAAATTATGCACATTTTACATCACCTATTCGCCGCTATGCAGATTTGATGGTTCACCGCGCACTTGTTGATCACGCCGCAAAAGGAAAAAAGTCGCCTGTTGATGGTCTTTTAGATATGCCGCTTGAGATAATGAGTGAAATCTGCACACATATTTCCGAGACCGAAGCAAATGCCGCAGGGGCAGAGCGACGAAGTATTGATCGGTTTGCAGCAGCATTTTTTGAAAGCCGCATCGATGAAACAATGGACGCTGTCATTGTTGCCATTACCGGTTTTGGCGCCTTTTTACGTCTTGATGATGGCAAGGCAGATGGATTTCTGCCGCTGAAAAATCTGCCTGATGATTATTATGATCTGGACGCATCAGGACAATGGCTGGAAGGGCGTCATACCGGCTGGACATTTGGCGTCGGCACCGAGTTAGGTGTTCAAATTGCCGAGGTTAATGCCGTATCTGGCGGCATCCTGCTAAGATGGGTCAGCGGCGGATTAACTGACGACCACCCAAAGCGAAATAGCCGAATAGCGCTTAAAAAGGGTGAAAACCGCTCATCAGCAAAAGCGAATAAACGATCCAGTCACAGAAAAAACAAAACGAGCCGCCGAAAAAGCCGATGATCTGACTTGACATTAGCCTCATAATCACGCAATTTGCGGCCTGTTTTACGGCGTTAACCCGCCCCTATCCGGAGTTAGTGACATGGCAAAGCCTGCTACCCTTCAAATCAAGCTCGTTAGCACAGCTGACACAGGCTATTTTTACGTGACCAAAAAGAACCCACGTACAAAGCCAGAAAAGCTGGAGCTCAAGAAATTTGATCCACGCGCACGCAAACATGTTCTGTTTCGTGAAGCAAAAATCAAGTAACAGCCAAGTGCTGGTGTCAGCATGCGTCTTGGTTTAGACATTGGATCGCGTATTATCAGCACCGCCATTCTTTCGGATGGCGGTGAATTTTTATGTCTGAAACAGGCCGAAACACCTTTAGACAGTTATCGGGACATTCTTCACACCATATCCAACCTGATAGCCGCAGTCACAGCTGACATATCCCATGATGGTATTGTCGGCGTTGCAGTGCCGGGTTTTGTGCATGAAGGCATAGCTCAAAACAGCTATCTGGAATCGTTAAACGGTAAAAATCTGCAAGCTGATCTTCAGGCATCTTTGGGACGGCATGTGACGCTTGCCAATAGTGGTGCGTGTTTCACCTTATGGGAAGCGCGACATGCTGGTGCAAAAGATCATGATAATGTCTTTGGGATGCTGATCGATGACAGTAGCTGGGGCGGGCTGGTGATCGATAAAAAATTGATACGTGGCCGTAATGATATTGCCGCAAACTGGGGGCATATCCCCCTTCCATGGCCAGTACCACACGAATTAGACGGACATGATTGCTGGTGTGGGCGTGTTGGGTGCCTTGACAGCTTTGTGTCAGCACGCGGCATGGAAGATGATTATTTCCGCATTACCGACAGCCAACTATCTGCCACCGCAATCGCAACAGCGGCACATGGTATGGATATTGTCGCCGAAAGCGCCTTGCAGGTTCTAGAGGACCGTATTGGCCGTGCAACAGCTTTGATCATAAATATGCTTGATCCCGATGTCATCATGCTTGGGGGCACTGTAGGGTGCTTTGAAAGGCTGTTAACCACTGTGCCAAGGAAATGGCCAGGATACGTTCACACCGCAAAGGTCAAAACCCAGCTTTTACAGTCACAATCAGGGAATAATGCTGTTGTTGCAGGCGCAGCTTTTTTGAACGGATAAAGCTAACCAGCTTTACTCACATACCGGTAAGCTCACATCTTCGATATTCAGTAAATTTGCCTTGATGCTGAATTCACCATAATCAATTTCATAATCACGAACGACACCGTTCGACTGTAATGAAAAATTTATTTCATAGGACGGTTCAGACGCAGTTGCCAAAGGCTTGAAATAGGCAATATTAACTGGCCAAAAGCCTTTATCAGCAAAGCCACCAAAAGAATTAGGCGCTTCGCTTGAGCGCCAACCGCCAATAACCGTATTTGTTGTCATCAAGGCATCTTCTGGTTCGGCACCCGTAAACACACTGGCTGCAACAATCCTTGTTCCCGCATTTGCCGACTCGATTATTTCCTCAACATGTTGCATCGGAAAGAACGTGTCATCAGGCAGAGTGACTTTATCATTTAATTCATTATTAAAAAACGCGTCCCCACCCTGTGCTGTCATTTGGGCAAAGCCGCTAAATTGCTTATCACCTTCAAAAGTGCTTTTTTCTTCAATATCAAAACTGTATTTATCACCGGCATCAGCTTCCCATGACTCGAAATGCGATAGAATGCGTTGAACATTACCGCCTGCGATACCAAACTCGATTACATAATCTTCAATTGAACGCCAGCCATCACAATCGCGCTCGACCGAATAGGCTGACCGACCTGACACACTTAACACTGATGAGTTTTTATTCATCTCGCCAAGGGTCATTTCATAAAACGCACGATGCGCAACAACAGCCCCAGCCAAACCAGGTTCAACGACAGAAAAAAGCATCATTCCTGAGAGAAGCGAGACGCATCCGGTTTTGATATATTGTGATTTCATATTACAGATTTATGAACGCGCGTTGATGTTTTCAATAGGTTTATCTTTGCCATGCCGATTTTTTACCTTATACACAGCAATAAGGATTGAGGTAAAATGGATCATAATCAAACAAAAAACTCCCGCGCAAAGCGCAATGAGCCCGATAATTCCATCCCACTCGAAAAGCTACCGCCTGACGCCTTGATAACAACGAATGCAGGTTTGTCACGCGTGGTAGAGGAATTTCGGGGTAAGCCTTTCCTCGCCATTGATACAGAATTCATGCGCGAACGCACCTATTACCCGCAACTTTGCCTGATACAGGTCGGTGATGGCACCAAGGCAGTTGCGATTGATCCACTGGCCAAAAACTTGGATCTGGAACCCTTATGGAGCCTTATGCGAGATGAAAGTATCATCAAGGTGTTTCATGCGGGCAATCAGGATATGGAAATTTTTCTAAATGAGATGGGTGGGTTACCAAGCCCCGTTTATGATACCCAAATTGCAGGTTTGGTATGTGGGCATGGCGACCAGATTGGCTATGACAGTTTGGTAAAATCGATTCTGGGTAAGAATGTTGACAAAACATCGCGCTTTACTGACTGGTCAAAGCGCCCACTTACCGACAGGCAGATTTCCTATGCTTTAGACGATGTTATTTATCTGGCACAGATATATCCAATCATGTTGGACAAGATTGCTACCGAAAACCGAACCAATTGGCTTGATGAAGAATTCAAAAAATTCTCTGATACGGCGACCTATATCACCAAACCTGATGATGCCTGGAAACGCATTAAAATAAGGCATTTGAAAGCACCTGCATTAATGCGGTTGATGCAACTGGCCGCCTGGCGCGAGATTGAAGCACAGAGTCGTAACGTACCACGCAACCGTGTGATACGTGATGAAACTTTAATTGACCTTGCAGGTACCGCACCCAAAACAACCTCAGAATTCAGCAAAATCAGAAATTTTCCTGGTGGTACAGATGGCAAATTTGTGAAACCCGTGCTCAAGATCATTCAAGATGTTGCGTCTATTCCCGAGAGCGAATTGCCTGTCATCCCATCACGGGGTAAACCTGTAAGGCCGCCTCAAGCAGTTATGGAATTGCTTCGGGTCTTGCTGAAATATACAACCGATCACCATAATATAGCGCCAAGACTTATTGCTTCGAGTGACGATTTGGAATTGCTGGCCACTGACGATGATGCACCGATAAGAGCGTTACAAGGCTGGCGCCGCGAGGTGTTTGGCAACACCGCCTTGAAACTGAAATCTGGCGAGATTGGCCTTGCCGTTAAAAACGGCAAGATCAGAGTAATCGAGCTTAGCTAGGCTATAACGTACTGTTAAATTTACCACCATCAATCAGGATGTTCTGGCCTGTTAGAAAGCCAGAATGCGCGCTACACATCCATGCACAGGCAAACCCGAATTCCTCAATTTCGCCAAGTCGTTTGGCAGGCGTAGCCTGTTCAAAGCTAGTGCGCACATCATCAGGTGAGCGGCCTTCATTTTTAGCTGAATTGGCGATTAATGATTCTATGCGGTCAGTATTGAACTGACCTGGCAGTAGCCCGTTTATGGTAACATTATGTTCGGCTACCTGACGCGATAGACCAGCACAAAATCCAGTAAGCGCCGCACGCGCACCATTTGAAAGACCAAGTGCCGGGATTGGGGATTTAACCGACCCAGATGTGATATTAACAATTCGCCCAAATTTTCGTTCGATCATAGGATCTATCACAGCCTGAATCAACGAGAACGCAGCTAGCATATTCGCATCAAGCGCCGTGATCCATGTCTCGCGCGTCCAGTCGCGAAAATCACCTGGAGGGGGGCCACCAGCGTTATTGACCAATATATCAACATCACCAGTAGCATCAAGCAAGGCGGCGCGGCCCTCATCTGTGGTCACATCGCAAACAACTTCCGTCACCTTTACGTCATGCTTGTCACGAATAAGCTTTGCCGCATCACGAAGCACATCACCACCTCTTGCGCACATCGTTACATTGACACCAGCCCCTGCCAAAGCGTCGGCACAGCCAAAACCGAGCCCTTTACTTGACGCACAAACAATGGCATTTCTATTCGCAATTCCAAAATCAAGCATACTATTCACCTTATGAAATGTTTTTTGCAATCTTTTTTGATAGCAACGTTTTAAAGATCTATTTCTAGTTGTTTATGCAGAACGTCCCGCGCCAGATTGATCGACAAACTCTTTTTGCTGGCTAGGGCTTCACGATCTAATGCAGCACCAATCTGGTGTACCGCGCTGAATGATCTATCCATCCGACTGACTATATAATGAAGCATATTATGTGGCGCGACAAGCTGTCGTTCAGCAAAGTATTTTTCCAGCAGCGCAAACAATAATATGTCATCGGGTAATTCGATCTGCGCAATGTTGATGGCTTTTAAGCGCGATATTAAATCAGCCAGATTCCAATTCATCAAAGCGATGGGCATGGATGACAAAATCAATAATGACCCCTGAACCGACTTGATCGCATTCAAAAAATGGAAAAGCGACTCTTCGTCAGTATTTTCTGCAGTTAAATTTTCAAGAATAAAGCATGGTGCCGTAGCATTTTTTTCCATCAACCTATGAACCATATCAGCATCAGCTTTGGATAGTGACACCGAACCGGATTGCTCCTGCCAAACAGCCGCAAGGTGTGATTTTCCGGAACCAGACTCACCGACAATATTTAGCGCTCGCATCTGGCCAGGCCAATCAGGCCAGCGATCAATCCAATCAGCTGCAAGCTGATTGCTTGCGCTAATGAAAAAACTGTCTCGATCCTGTGCTGACCGGAAAGACAAATCCATTGGAATTTGCTGCATGTTAAACCCTAATTTCCCTGCGCCACAGTCAAGACAGGCAAGCCATCATCCTTCATGCGTAACTGCAAGTTATGAACTGCCAGAGCATTTTCAAGTGCCGTCACGGGCCCAACAAGTTGCAGTGAAACGATTGCCGAAGTTATATCCAATTTATGGATTTCCATTTTATCAATCACAGCAATAGAACGTAGCGTTTGTAAACGTGATGCCCAGTCAGCTAGGGTCTCAATGGGCACATCAACAGTCAGTCGGCTTGAAACGGGATCCCCCATCAAATTAGCAGCATGCCAGCCTTCTTCCATTGATTCAGCAATGCTAATTATATGACGATTAATAATCGTAGCGAGATCATTCTTACCTGCAACTTTGCCTATCGCTGATTTGCCATGTTTGAAAACTGCGGATAAATACTTGCCATCACCATCATACAAGTCAGCAGATACATCCACCAAGCGGGTGCTGGCATCGTAATCTTCATTGGCAATAACCAAAAGCACCTGCTGCGCTTCAGCTAGAACCGCCGCACTGGCCAGATATTGCTGATTAGCAGCAGACAAGTCTTCGGCGCGTAACCGGCGCTCACGGTAGAGTGTTGGTTGCAGAATACGAAAAGAAACCAGACCTTTATTACTACTGACAAATTGATGCCACGCACCAATCCACTTATTTTTCAATTGCCATGCCCGGGCACCATCTGTCCCATTCCAAACAGGCACCACAAGGATCGGTGGGCTTTGCAATTCTGACCAACGAAGATTAGCCTGCTTTAGCGCTGAGCGCAGGCGCTGGGCATCAAAACAAAAATCAAGGCGGCCTATATAGCGCTTTGGTAGATTATTTTCTTCAATGATATGAACGAAATCTGTGAATTCATCTAGGTCATGTTTTTGCAAAAAGGCATCACGACGTTCGGGTGCCATTAACAGCCGATCAAGCACAGTCACGAACGCCCTTTCAGCCGCCAAGCGCATCCCTTTTGTCCGCGCGGCATTGGCATTATCCGCCGTCTGATCAATAACGATGTCAGCAACCCCAAAAACAGGTTCGACACAGCGTTCAGAGGCATTGGCAGCTGATGTCATAACCAGACATATACTTATAAAAAAGCCAATGCGAAAACAAAAAACAGAGACCCGATACCAATAAAGGTCTGCTCGAAGACGTAAAAATGAAAATAACGTTACAGACATACTTACAACGCCTATGATCCTGATGCAGAAAAGACTATACTTCTTATATCACTCAAATGCCCCGAGACCAGCATGTCTAACCAAGAAAACAATACAAATCCGCTAAGCTACAAAGATGCCGGCGTCGATATTGACGCGGGTGACGCGCTTATTCGTGAAATTGCCCCGCATGCAAAACGCACAAGACGAAGCGGTAGTGAGGCTGATCTTGGTGGTTTTGGCGGACTGTTTGATTTGAAAGCTGCTGGCTTTTCCGACCCCGTACTGGTAGCCGCAACCGATGGTGTAGGCACAAAGCTGGAATTGGCCAAAGCAATCAACATTCACCGTGGCCTTGGCATTGATTTAGTTGCCATGTGTGCCAATGATATTCTAGCACAAGGCGCTTTGCCTCTGTTCTTCTTAGATTATTTTGCAACAGGAAAGTTGGAACCGCATGTGGCCGCTGACGTTATCGCTGGCATTGCCGATGGCTGTATTGAATGCGATTGCGCGCTCATTGGTGGTGAAACAGCTGAAATGCCGGGGCTTTATGGGGCTGGCAGTTATGATCTTGCGGGCTTTTGTGTTGGCGCTGCTGAGCGTGGCACCTTGCTAGCCCCCGGCCAACCCAAGGCTGGTGATATTGCGATTGGCATCCCATCTTCTGGCGTTCATTCAAACGGCTTCTCACTTGTTAGAAAAATTATTGACGTCACTGGTGCCGATCTATCCGCACCAGCACCGTTTGACTCAGCCCAATCGCTTGGTGAGGCCTTGATAACACCGACCCGCATTTATCAGAAGGCCGCCAAAAACGCCCTTGATCATGGCGGCGTATCAGGCATTGTGCATGTGACTGGCGGCGGATTGATTGAAAACCCACCGCGCGTCTATGCCGATGATCTGACTTTGGACATTGATTGCGTTCTTTATGATTTGCCGCCTGTTTTTGGCTGGCTTCGTGATGGCGGTAATATGGAATTACATGAAATGGCGCGCACCTTTAATTGCGGCATCGGCCTCATCATTTTCGTCAGCCCTGATCAAGCCGAAGCCATGATTACCAGCTTACATGCCGGTATTGAGCCAGATGCAACCATCATAGGTAGCCTGCGTCCCCGTGAAAACGCACCTCCAGTGGTATTGAATAATAGCCATCATTGGCAGGGCAAATAGATCGTTCCATGATTCGCGTCGCCATTCTTATCTCCGGACGTGGTAGCAATATGGAAGCGTTAGCTGACAACATTGAAGCTAATCATAACAGTATAATTTGTCTGGTTGTAGCTAACAAACCATGTCTAGGCATCGAAAGTGCTGCAGCACGCGGTATTCCAACCAAAATTGTCAATCGTTCGGATTTTGACACGCGTGCAGATCATGACCGCGCCATGTGCGCCATTCTGGCCGATGCTAAGCCTGATTATATTTTTATGGCAGGATATATGGCCATCATCGGCGCCGCATTCATAGATCGTTTTGCGCCCCGCATTCTGAATATTCACCCTTCGCTTTTGCCGGCCTATAAAGGGCTCGATACGCATGAGCGCGCGCTTGCGGATGGTGCTAAACAGCATGGCGTTAGCGTCCATATCGTGTCAGAAAAACTCGATGATGGCCCCATCATTCTGCAATCAGCGCTCACAATAAACCCTGACGATACCGCCATAACATTGGCTGCACGCGTTTTGGCACTTGAGCATATTCTATATCCGCTTGTGCTTAGCAGTCTGGCTCATGGTGACCTTGAACTCACCGCTTCGGGCATTATCTGGCATAACAAAGAAGCTGCGCTTGGTCGCCTTGGTCATAAAGCGCGACAGCAGATTGAATCTGCATTAATTTGGCCTTAATGCCGCATTGATTTTTGCGATGGTATGAGCCATAAATTATGTAAATGAAAGTTTAAAAACGCAATAAATACTGTGTGAGAGAGTTAATATGGACACTTCAAATTTTGACAAGCAGGCCAAGTCGCATCTAGCTATCTATAACGGTTTTATGACCGCTTCAAAGATTGTTATTGGCTTGGTGATTGTCACGCTTATAGCCATGGCAGCAACCTTGCTCTAGGCCAAGTTTAAATAGACATATAATAATTATATACAAAAGGCGGGATTTCACCCGCCTTCGTGCTTTTGATGTGGACACGCCTTTTTGGCATGTTCATTTAGCCAGTAATTTCTGAACCTGCAAAGAAATAGGCAATCTCGATCGCCGCATTTTCAGGGCTGTCTGATCCATGAACAGAATTAGCTTCGATTGATTCAGCAAAATCTTTACGAATAGTGCCGTCAGCAGCATCTGCTGGATTCGTTGCGCCCATTGTCTCACGATTTTTAGCAATGGCATTTTCGCCTTCGAGAACCTGAAGAACAACCGGGCCTGATGTCATAAATGAAACCAGATCATTGTAAAACGGGCGTTCAGCATGAACTGCGTAGAATTCTTTAGCTTCGCGGTCACTGAGAAGAACGCGCTTTTGTGCGACAATGCGAAGGCCTGCAGCTTCAAGGCGAGCATTGACCTGGCCGGTCAAATTACGGCGTGTTGCGTCAGGTTTGATGATAGAAAAAGTTCTTTCGAGTGCCATGTTGCGATCCTCTGATGTCAGCGATAATGGAATATTCGGCTTCAATACAAGAGCAGACCGTTTGGCACAAGTCATAACTTCATAGATTTATCAGTCAAATGGATTTAGGCCTTTTTCTCCCATCGTCCATCATCCGTTTCAGCAAAGTAACCACGCTCGACAGCGCCAAGATCAGCCCAGCTTTTCCATTGTGTACGCGCATGCTGGACTTGAGCCTCAGACCGGCCATCAAACAAGTTAAAGACCCTTTCAAAATGGCTAATTTCGGCAGGCACACTTCCATGCAATAAAAACACAAATTCAGCCTTGATTGGATTAACGGC
>NZ_CBFHNB010000039.1:0-20746 GCF_965657105.1 Puniceispirillum sp. (SeqCode) | reverse complement strand
AGTGCCGCTTCCTTGACCGCTTCATTGAGCGTCGGATGACCATGACAGGTGCGGGCGATATCTTCGGATGATGCCCCGAACGCCATTGCCGTTGCGCATTCATGGATAACGGTACCAGCCTCATGGCCGATAATATGCACACCAAGAACGCGGTCGGTTTCGGCATCTGCCAGAATCTTTACAAAGCCCTCACTATGTCCTTGCGCGCGGGCACGGCTATTGGCCGAAAATGGGAAATTGCCAACCTTATAGGCAATGCCAGCCTCTTTCAGCATATCTTCGCTTTTACCAAGCGTTGCGATTTCAGGTGCCGTATAGACAATGCCAGGCACCAGATCGTAATCAACATGCCCGGCCTTGCCAGCCATCATTTCAACCGCGGCAACACCATCTTCTTCAGCTTTATGCGCCAGCATAGGGCCATCAATCACATCACCAATGGCAAAAATGCCTTCGATATTGGTTTCAAAACGGGCATCGACTTTGATTCGGCCACGTTCGCTTAACGCCAGCTTGATCTTATCAACGCCAAGCCCGTCAATCGCCGGATGGCGTCCAACCGAAACCAGCGCGATATCAGCCTTGATCGTTTCTGCATCACCACCACCAGCAGGTTCGACCGTCAAACTCACGCCGGTCTTACTGGCCTTGGCCAATTTTACCGCCGTTTTCAGCTTGAAAGACAGGCCTTGCTTTTTGGCAATGGTCATGAATTTTTTGGCAATTTCAGAATCCATACCTGGCAGGATTCGTGGCAGAAATTCGATCACTTCTACCTCGGCACCCAAGCGCGCCCATACGGTGCCTAGCTCCAGCCCAATATAACCTGCCCCGATCACAACCAGTTTCTTTGGCACCTTGCCAAGCGCCAAAGCCCCTGTCGAACTGACAATTCGGTCTTCGTCAATATCGATTCCAGGCAAGCTTGAAGGATAGCTTCCTGACGCGATCAGGATATTCTCGGCTTTATAGTCACCTTTGTCTTTGCCCGTGGTGATTGTAACCGCACCAGGACCATCAATGCGGGCTGTTCCCTCAAGACGTGTCACCTTATTCTTCTTGAACAGAAAATCGATGCCTGATGTCAGATCGCCGACAATCTTGTCTTTTGATGCCATCATCTGCGCCAGATCAAGCTTGACAGCACCGGTATCAATACCAAGATTAGCCAGCGTATCACCTGCCGCATTGGCATAATGTTCCGACGCGTTCAGTAACGCTTTTGACGGAATACAGCCAACATTCAGGCAGGTGCCGCCAAGCGTTTCACGCCGGTCGATACAGGCGACATTCATGCCCAGCTGGGCGGCACGAATGGACGCCACATAGCCACCTGGCCCAGCGCCGATTACAATCAGGTCGAAATTACTATCGGTCATTATCTATCCTTAACTAACATCCTGTGATCAGGATCATCGGAATCTTTAAACGCCAATCAACAGACGTCGTGGGTCCTCAACCAGATCCTTAACCCGGGCGAGGAAAGAAACTGCCTCACGCCCGTCAATGATCCGGTGGTCATATGACAATGCCAGATACATCATCGGCCTGATCACGATGGCATCATCGACCACAACCGCCCGCTTTTCAATTTTATGCATCCCCAATATTCCACTTTGCGGTGGATTCAGAATTGGTGTCGACATCAAAGATCCATAAACACCACCATTCGATATGGTAAAGGTGCCACCTGCCATATCGTCTGGTGCAATCTTGCCATCACGCGCTCGCATGCCAAAGTCACCGATTGTGCGCTCAACCTCAGCCAGATTCATCGCCTCGGCACCTTTGATGACGGGCACCACAAGTCCTTGCGGCGTGCCCACAGCAACACCGATATTATAATAGTTCTTATAGATGATATCGTTACCATCGATTTCGGCATTGACCGCCGGGAATTCCCGCAACGCTAAAACTGACGCCTGCACAAACATACCCATGAAGCCAAGACGCACCTGATGAATATTTTCAAATTCGGTTCTATAGCTTGCCCGTAACGCCATCAGTTCGGTCATATCGACTTCGTTGAATGTTGTTAGCATCGCGGCGTTATTCTGCGCTTCTTTCAGACGACTTGCGATCACCCGGCGTAATTTTGACATAGGCACACGCTCTTCACGCGCCGCATCAATATCACGCGGTGTTTGCCGCGGTGACTGGTTTGGTGACTGGCTTGGCACCTGACCAGACGCTGACGCGGCTGGAGTAGCTGGCGCTTTCATCGCGGCAAGCACATCAGCCTTTGTCAGACGGCCATCAACACCTGTGCCGGTAATGCTGGCTGGATTAAGATTATTTTCCTCAACAAGGCGGCGCACGGCAGGCGACAAAGGATGCGCCTCGGCCTTGGATGCCGTCGGGGCTTCATCTGCCGGTGCGACTTCGGCTTTTACGTCCGGTGCCTTGGCCCGTTCTACTTTTGCCGGCTCTGCTTTAGATGCTGCCGTGCTTGCGCCTTTTCCGGCTTCAACGCGTGCCAATAGGGCACCAACTTCGACAGTATCACCTTCGGCTACGACCAATTCGCTCAGTTTGCCCGCTACAGGAGAGGGCACTTCCAGCGTCACCTTATCGGTCTCCAATTCAACAACAGGTTCGTCAGCAGCGACCACATCGCCTGCTTTTTTGATCCACCGTGCGATCGTTGCGTCGCTTACAGACTCGCCTAGAGTCGGGACAATAATATCGGTTGCCATTACAAGCACCCTCCTTTGGTGCGTTGGATATGCATCGGCATCATCACGATGCCACTCACTTACTCTGCGGCGGCCTTGCCGCTTTCCTTATCAAAACCAAGCGCGTCTTCGACTAGCGTCTGCTGTTCCAGCTTATGTCGTGACAGGCTACCTGTTGCTGGTGACGCGGCGGCAGCACGTCCGGCATAGATCGGGCGGCTTTGCTTTGAACCAGCCTGTTCCATCGCTTCTTCGATAAAATCACGTACGAATGTCCAGCTTCCCATATTTTTGGGTTCTTCCTGACACCATATGATTTTGGCGTTTGGTACTGCCTGCAAGGCTTCGATCACGGACTTTGTTGGGAACGGGTATAGTTGTTCCAGACGCAGAATTTCGACATCCCATGCCTTTGCTTCATCACGTGCGGCGGCCAGATCATAATAGACTTTGCCGCTACACATCACGATCCGCTTGGCTTTGCCATGCTCAACCTTGGTATCTCGTTCATCAAGAACCCGGTGGAAGCTTGTGCCACTTGCCATTTCGGCCAAATTCGACACACAGGCCTTATGTCGCAATAATGATTTTGGTGTCATCACAACTAGCGGTTTGCGGAAATCACGTTTCAACTGGCGGCGCAAAACATGGAAATAATTCGCCGGCGTCGTACAATTGACCACCTGCATATTATCCTCGGCGCATAATTGCAGATAGCGTTCAAGCCGCGCTGATGAATGTTCTGGGCCCTGACCTTCATAGCCATGCGGCAACAGCAGAACCAGCGCGCTCATCCGCAGCCATTTGGCCTCGCCTGATGAAATGAACTGGTCAACCACAACCTGCGCGCCATTAGCAAAATCGCCAAACTGCGCTTCCCACATGACCAGCGCATTGGGTTCGGCTTGTGAAAACCCATATTCAAACCCCATCACCGATGCTTCGGATAATGGCGAGTCAATCACTTCAAACGGAGCCTGGTCATCGGCCAAATGCGCCAGCGGTGCAAATCGCTCTTCGGTATCCTGATCAACCAGCACGGAATGGCGTTGGCTGAAAGTACCACGACACGAGTCCTGACCGGATAGGCGCACTGGATTGCCTTCCAGCATCAAGGTGCCAAAGGCCATAAGCTCGGCTGTTGACCAGTCAATCCCAACGCCTTTTTCGATACTGTCAGCACGCGCTTTCAAAATCCGCGTCAATTTCGAATTGATCCGCATATGATCGGGTACCTTGTTCATATCGACGCCAAGCTTACGCAACACATCTATATCAACCGCGGTTTCGCCGCGGCGCTTATCGCCATGCGCCGTGCGCATACCAGACCACATCCCCTCAAGCCAATCAGCCTTGTTCGGGCGATAGCTTGTGCCTGCCTCAAACTCTTCATCCAGATGCTTGATACGGTCATCAATGACCTTTTGCGCGCCAGCTTCGTCAAACACGCCTTCACTTATCAGCTTCTGGGCGTATATATCACGTGTCGAAGGGTGCTGCCCGATTGCCTTATACATAAGCGGCTGGGTAAATGCGGGCTCATCCCCTTCATTATGGCCAAACCGTCGGTAGCAGAACATATCAATGACAACGTCAGTATTGAAAGCCTGCCGGAATTCAATCGCGATCCGCGCGGTATGCACAACCGCTTCGGGATCGTCACCATTAACGTGGAAAATAGGTGCCATAACCATTTTGGCAACATCAGTCGGATATGGCGATGAACGTGAATAAGACGGGCTGGTGGTAAAGCCAATCTGATTATTGACGATAATATGGATCGTGCCGCCAGTGCGATAGCCACGCAGATCCGAAAAGGCAAAGGTTTCACCAACAACACCCTGCCCGGCAAAGGCCGCATCACCATGCAGAAGAATGCCCAGCACTTCGGTGCGGTCATGATCATCACGCTGTTGCTGTTTGGCCCGCACCCGTCCAACAACAACCGGATCAACAATTTCCAGATGCGATGGGTTTGGTGCCAGACTCAGATGCACCGAGCTATTATCAAAAACGCGATCAGCCGATGCACCCATGTGATATTTTACATCACCCGATCCACCCACATCTTCAGGATTTGCCGGATTGCCCAGAAATTCGGAAATAATCGCCCGAAACGGCTTGCTCAGCACATTATGCAGAACATTCAGACGGCCACGATGCGCCATACCGATAACAGCTTCGCCAAGGCCAAGCTGGTTGCCGCGTTTGAGAATTTGTTCGATCGCCGGAATCACCGCTTCGGCACCATCCATGCCAAAGCGTTTAGTGCCAGTATATTTCTTATGCAGATAGCGTTCAAATTCTTCGGCATCGACCAGACGTTCATAAATCGCCTGCTTACCTTTGATGGTGAAATCCGTGCGGTTGCCGATGGCTTCGATGCGTTCCTGAATCCAGGCTTTTTGCGCAGGATCCTGAATATGCATGAATTCGACACCAATAGTACCACAATAGGTTTTGCGCAACACATCAATGATTTCGCGCAAGGTCGCGGTTTCCAAACCCAGCACATAATTGATGAATATCGGGCGATCCCAGTCATCTTCACCAAAACCATAGGTTTCAGGATCAAGTTCCGGATGCAATTCCGGCTCTTCCAATGCTAGTGGATCAAGCTGGGCAAGCAAATGCCCGCGAATACGATAGGCGCGGATCAACATCACGGCACGCAATGAGTCAAGCGTCGCCGCCCGCATATTGCCAGCATTTAGATTACCATTAGATTTATGCGCCGCCGCCACAGCCTTGATCGATGCTTCCGGATCAATGGCACCGACAACACGGCTTGAGCCATTGCCCCAGCTTGGTCCCTTTTCTTCAATCTCGCCAAGCACGTCAAGCTGTTCGAAATAACGCGCCCATGACGCATCAACAGCGCGCGGATTTTGCCGCCACGCTTCGCTCATTTCTGCAATAAAGGTGGCATTAGCACCAGATAGAAAACTACTATCTAGCGAATCAGCATTTTGATCATCGGCTTCGTCACGGTTTGGGGTTACCGAGTCACGCATATCTGTCTATCCATCACTTATAGGCACAGTTTATGGGGCATAGTGTATAAGCTATTCACTTATATTCAAGAAGAATGGTTACTAATCGCTGTCATAACTGCATCGCCAAGCGCGGCCGGCGAAGATGCCATCACAAAACCAGCAGTTTCCATCGCCGCAATCTTGTCAACAGCAGCCCCACTGCCACCAGATACAATCGCACCAGCGTGACCCATCCGACGCCCTGGCGGCGCTGTCTGGCCTGCAATAAAGCCAGCAATCGGCTTGCGGTTAGGTTGCGCCATATAATAAGCGGCAGCCTCTTCCTCGGCCGAACCGCCAATTTCACCAATCATCACGATGGCTTCGGTCTGGTCATCAGCCAGAAACATTTCCAAACAATCGATAAAGTTGGTGCCATTGACCGGATCACCGCCAATGCCAACACAGGTTGACTGACCAAGACCGGCGGCAGTGGTCTGGGCCACAGCTTCATATGTCAGCGTGCCCGAACGCGACACGATACCAACCTTACCTGGTTTATGGATATGCCCTGGCATGATGCCGATTTTGCATTCACCTGGGGTGATGATGCCCGGACAATTAGGGCCGATAAGGCGGCTATTGCTAGCATCCAGCGCGCGCTTTACCTTAACCATATCCAATACGGGAATGCCTTCGGTAATGCAGACGATCAACGGCATATCAGCATCGATGGCTTCCATAATCGAATCCGCGGCAAAAGGCGGCGGCACATAGATAACCGATGCGTTGGCTTCGGTTTCGTGCATCGCCTCGACAACCGAATTAAAGACTGGCAGATCAAGATGTGTCTGCCCCCCTTTACCGGGCGTGACCCCGCCAACCATCTTTGTGCCATAGGCAATCGCCTGTTCGGAATGAAAGGTGCCCTGAGCACCGGTGAAGCCCTGGCAGATAACGCGTGTATCTTTATTTACAAGAACTGACATATCGTCCTCTTTATTTGATAGCTGCAACAATCTTGGCGGCGGCATCCGCAAGATCATCGGCAGGAATGATATCAAGACCTGACGCGGCCATGATTTTTTTACCTTCGGCAACATTAGTGCCTTCAAGTCGAACGACCAGTGGCTTGGTCAGCCCCAGATTGCGCGCCGCCATCACAACACCCTCGGCAATGATGTCGCAGCGCATGATACCGCCAAAGATATTCACCAGAATACCTTTCACATTATCGTCAGTCAGAATAATCTTGAACGCTTCAGTGACTTTTTCGGTTGTGGCACCGCCCCCAACATCCAGAAAATTGGCTGGTGAAGCACCATGAAGCTGGATGATATCCATCGTCGCCATCGCCAGGCCTGCACCATTGACCATGCAACCAATATCGCCATCAAGCTTGATATAATTGAGGTCAAATTCGGATGCTTTGACTTCGGCTGGATCCTCTTCTGTCAGGTCACGCAATTCCAGTACATCTTTGTGCCGGTATAGCGCATTATCGTCAAAGCTCATTTTCGCATCAAGTGCCAGCAGATCGCCAGCACCGGTAACCACCAACGGGTTAATCTCGATCAGGCTGGCGTCAAGATCACCAAAGGCTTTGTAAAGTGATGCCAGAAAGCCTGGCAATTGCTTTGCTGTTGTGCCTTCAAGACCCAGCACGCGGGCAATACGACGCACATGATGTGGCTGCAAGCCTGTTGCTGGATCGATGCCCAGTGAAATAATCTTGTCCGGCTGGTTGGCGGCAACCTCTTCGATATCCATACCGCCTTCGCTTGATGCGATGATTGTCACGCGGCTATTCGCGCGGTCAACCAGCAGGGAAATATATAATTCACTGGCAATATCACAGCCATCTTCAACATAAAGCCGGCGTACTTCGCGGCCTTCGGGGCCAGTCTGATGCGTCACCAGAACCTTGCCCAGAATGTCATCAGCCGCATCACGGACAGCATCAATAGATTTTACGACTTTGACGCCACCAGCCTTGCCACGCCCTCCAGCATGGATCTGCGCCTTGACCACATAAACAGGACCGCCAAGCTCAGTTGCCGCACTAACGGCATCGTCAACAGAAAATACTGCGTTGCCACGTGGCACCGGCACACCAAACCCACTAAGAAGCTGTTTTGCCTGATGTTCATGAATATTCATTTTTTACATCCCCAATTTCGGCCTAATTAAGATCTAATTTCGGATACCCAAAAAAAAGGGCGGGAACTTGCCCCGCCTTTTACCTAGAGTTTCGCTACAATTTCGTTTAGCGCCCGCACCGCGGACACTGAACGGTCAAACATGGCCTGTTCATCTTCATTCAATTCGATTTCAACGATACGCTCGACACCGCCAGCACCCAGAATAACCGGCACACCAACATACAGCCCGTCTAGGCCATAGGCACCATCAACATAAGCGGCACATGGTAATAGACGCTTTTTGTCTTTCAAATAAGCATCAGCCATTTCAATAGCCGATGAGGCTGGCGCATAGAACGCCGAACCTGTTTTCAGCAACCCGACAATCTCGGCACCACCATCACGGGTGCGTTGAACGATCTCGTCAATCTTCTCGGCAGTTGACCAGCCCATCTTGATAAGATCAGGTACCGGAATACCCGCCACCGCCGAATAGCGCACCAATGGCACCATTGTATCGCCATGACCGCCAAGCACGAAAGCGGTGACATCTTCGACCGACACGGCAAATTCTTCAGCCAGAAAATAACGGAAACGCGCCGAATCCAGAACCCCAGCCATGCCGACAATTTTTGATGTAGGCAACCCTGATGCTTTTTGCAGAACCCCGACCATCACATCAAGCGGGTTGGTGATACAGATCACAAAGGCATCCGGACAATTATCCTTGATGCCAGCACCAACCTGATTCATGACATTCGTATTAATCCCGATCAGATCATCACGGCTCATCCCTGGCTTACGGGCAACACCAGCGGTGACAATGACAACATCGCTTCCGGCCAATGCCGCATAATCATTCGAACCTGTTATCGAGGCATTAAAGCCTTCGATCGGGCTCGCCTGGGCGATATCAAGCGCCTTGCCCTGTGGCATGCCTTCGGCAATATCGAACAACATGACATCACCAAGCTCCTTTAATCCAGCAAGCAATGCCAGCGTGCCGCCAATATTACCTGCACCAATTAGCGAAATTTTATTACGAGCCATGATGTATCATCCATTTCCAGAGCGATTTTACGGTATCACCAGCGCATATATGCAAAGCTTAATGATCACCAGATATATGCGAGGGTTTACCGAATTATGATGTTTTGCACAAGTCTAATCCGGTGTTTTTGCGCAATCCTTTATCTACCTAACCATGTTAATCCGAAGCGGGAATATGGCTTTTGCCACGTCCTGCCATTTCGCGAAGTCGCGACTGTGTACGTGCAAACTCAAACTGCCATTTTTCACCGCTATACAGCTTATCCACTGGCATTGTCGACGAGGCCAGAAAAAAGCGACCACGATCATATAGTGCATCTATCAACCACATAAAACGGCGTGCTAGATGCTCATTATCAACGGTAAAAGCTGGCACATCATGCATAACAATACCGGTAAAGCGGCCTGCAATGGCCAGATAATCGCGCGCTCCCAGTGGCCTGTCGCAAAGTTCGTCGAAACTGACCATCGCAACGTCACCGGCTGTCATGTCAAACACGATGTCGCGTCCGGCGACACGCACGGTTTCCTCAAGCGGGGTCATATGGGCACTGACCTGTGCAAAGGATGTGTTAAGCGCAGCTCTGGCACGTTCATTATTGGGATGAAACCAGGCTGGCAATCCAGCCAGAAGTGCCCCACGCCAATCAGTGCCAGCACCGATTTCCAGCATCTCGCAACGCTGTTTCAGCAAGGCGATGAATGGCAAAAACCGGTCACGATGCAGACCATTCTTATACAGCTCATCAGCATGACGGTTTGATGTAGTGACGACAATCGCCCCGCGATCAAACAGGGCGGTAAATAGCCGCGCCAGTATCATCGCATCGGCAATATCACGCACTTCCATTTCGTCAAAACAGATGATTTTACCGCGCGCAATCAGCTGATCGGCAACCGCCTCTATCGGCGCATCCGGATTGGTTTTACGCGCCGCGTGTATCAGATCCTGCGCCAGCACCATGAAATCATGAAAATGCAGACGCCATTTCCCCATCAGCGCCGCGCCTGTAGAGGCGTCGGATTCGACATCAAGCGCGTCAAAGAACATATCCATCAGCATGGTTTTACCCCGCCCAACCCCGCCATGGATATAAAGACCGCGCATGACCGGCGTTGTTTTTTCAAACAGACCCATCAGACGGCGGCCAAAATTCGGTGTCTGCAATGACGATATGCGGCTGACAAGGCCATCTAGTACCCGCGCCGTATCCGCCTGACCTGCATCAAAACGCAGATCCCCTTTGGTCACAAGCGCATCCAATGCCACACTTGGCAAAACCCCCATATTACTGGGCATAGCCTGACTATGTGGTTGTTGCTTGACCTCGGCCATCACCGTTATGGTCACATTGATATATCTGTCACCGGCACGCCGACACAGACATTACCGACGCGCCATTTCCCCTTTGATTCCGGCAATCGCCTTGCCGGGATTAAGACCTTTTGGACAGGTCTTTGCACAATTCATGATCGTATGACACCGATAGAGAGCAAAGCTGTCATCCAGCGCATCAAGACGTTCTTTCTTGTAATCATCGCGGCTATCAGAAATCCAGCGATACGCCTGCAATAGAACAGCTGGCCCCAGATATTCATCACTGTTCCACCAATAGCTTGGACAGGCTGTCGAACAGCTAAAGCACAGCACACATTCCCACAGACCATCCAACTTTTCGCGGTCATCTTGAGACTGTTTACGCTCACCATCCGCACTGGCTGGCTTGTCAGTTTTCAACCAAGGCTCGATCGACGCTAGTTGCCGATAAGCATTGCTGAGATCCGGCACCAAATCTTTAACCACTGGCATATGTGGCAGCGGATAGATTTTCACATCATCTTTGACATCATCGATACTTTTCAGACAGGCCAGCGTATTGGTGCCATCAATATTCATCGAACATGACCCGCAGATACCTTCACGGCATGAACGCCGGAATGTCAGACTACTATCATGTTCGCTTTTGATCTTGATCAGCGCATCCAGCACCATCGGCCCACAATCATCCAGATCGACATCAAAGCTATCGATGCGCGGATTGCGATCATCATCTGGCGACCAACGATAAATCTGAAAGGTTTTAACACGACTCGAGTCAGCTGGTGCCTTATAGGCTTCGCCCTTAGTTATTTTCGAATGTGTAGGCAAGGTAAATTCAGCCATCAATCACGCCTCTAATATACGCGCGGCGCAGGGGGAATTGGCGCCACATCATTACTCAAAGTGTTCATCACAACACCGCGATAGCTCAGATCCGATTTATTGCGCTCATCGAGACGCATAATCGTATGTTTCATCCAGTTATCGTCATCGCGCTCTGGCCAGTCTTCATGTGCATGCGCCCCACGTGATTCCTGACGTTGATCAGCCGACCGAATAGTCACAAGCGCCTGTCCCATGAGATTATCAAGTTCCAGCGCCTCAATCAGATCGGTGTTCCAGATCAGCGACTTGTCTTTGACACCTATCTTGGCCATTTTCGCGGCTATAGTATCCATACGCTCAACCCCGTCAGCCAGCGACTCGCTGGAACGGAATACTGCCGCATGCCGTTGCATGGCATGCTGCATTTCCAACCGGATACTGGCCGCGCTCACATCGCCATCGGCATGACGCATCTTGTCGAGGCGGGCGATCGCTTTGTCAGTTGCCGATTGTGGCGCCGTGCGGGGTGCTTCACCGGGGGTAATGGTTTCGGCAGCGCGCTTTGCGGCGGCACGTCCAAACACGATGATATCAAGCAGTGAATTTGTGCCCAGACGATTAGCGCCATGCACTGAAACACAGGCCGCTTCGCCAATAGCCATCAAACCTGGCACGACGTGATTTTCATCTTTGGCTGTTGGAGCCAGAACTTCGCCATTATAATTGGTTGGAATGCCGCCCATATTATAATGCACCGTCGGCAGAACCGGTATCGGCTCTTTGGTTATATCGACACCGCAGAAAATCTTTGCGGTTTCCATGATACCTGGCAGACGCATATTCAATGTTTCGGGATCAATATGCTCAAGGTGCAGCATTATATGATCTTTATTCGGGCCAACACCACGTCCTTCATTGATCTCGATCGTCATCGCCCGACTCACCACATCACGGCTTGCCAGATCCTTGGCATTCGGTGCAAAGCGTTCCATGAAACGTTCGCCTTCCGAATTGGTCAGATAGCCACCTTCGCCGCGCGCGCCTTCGGTGATTAGCACACCAGCACCATAAACACCGGTTGGATGAAACTGGACAAATTCCATATCCTGTAGCGGTAATCCGGCGCGCAGTGCCATCGCATTGCCATCACCAGTGCATGTATGCGCCGACGTACAAGAGAAATAAACGCGGCCATAGCCACCTGTTGCCAGCACTGTCTGCTGACCCCAGAAACGATGCAGACTGCCATCTTCCATACATAAAGCAATCACGCCCGCACATTCGCCTTCGTCATTCATCAGCAGATCAAGCACAAAGAATTCGATGTGAAAGGCCGCCTGATGCTTGAGACATTGCTGATATAATGTATGCAGAATGGCATGGCCGGTACGGTCTGCTGCCGAACAGGCACGGCGCGCCATGTTCTTTCCATAATCCAGCGTATGACCACCAAACGGGCGCTGATAGATATTGCCATCTTCGGTACGTGAAAACGGCACCCCGTAATGCTCTAGTTCGATCACCGCAGGCGCGGCGTTGCGGCACATATATTCAATCGCATCCTGATCACCAAGCCAGTCCGACCCTTTGACCGTATCATACATGTGATATTTCCAGTTATCGCCTTCGCCCATATTATCAAGCGCCGCACCGATACCACCTTGCGCTGCCACTGTATGCGAGCGCGTTGGAAACACCTTACTGATACAGGCGGTCTTTAACCCCGCGGTTGCCATACCAAGCGTAGCGCGCAATCCGGCACCACCGGCACCAACAACAACAACGTCGTAGTAATGATCTTCAATTTCATAATCAGGCATATAGATAGCTTCCCATTTCTAAAAGGCTATTGACGCAATCGCAATTAAACTCGCCCCCGCAATAATCGCCATTATGATATTCACACTTAATATAAGAGCATGACGTCCAGATTTCACGGGTACGTAATCCTCAATAACGACATGAGCACCCAAAGTGCCATGAAACACCCCAATCACAACCAGCAATGCCAGCGCCAATGCCTGATAGGGGATCGCTAAAAAGGCGCGTGCCGCTTGATAATCCAAAGTGCCAATCCGCGTCACAACAAACACAAAATAAGCCATCAATATCAAAACGGCGACAGCGCTCATCCGTTGCCAGCGCCAATGCGATAATCCGGACACTCGTGGTCTTGGCATTGTTTTATAAGAATTTTTTTCCATTGCTATGGTTCTTCCTATACCAAAAACCAAAAAATGGCAGTCAGAGTGACCGTCGCGGCAAGCACAAGACGGCCTGTCGCATATACTTGCGGTATCTCCAACCCATACCCCATGTCCCAGGTCAGGTGTCGAATACCATTGAAGGCATGATAAAATAAAACTGCCGAATAACCGAATAGGACAAATTGACCCAAGGGGTGCTGGATAATCATCGTCGCCAGCGCGAAACTGTCCTCACCAAGCGCTAGCGCGATCAACCACAGACATACTAATCCGGTGCCTGTAGCCAGCACAACGCCCGTAGCCCGGTGACAAATCGACAAGACCGATGTCATCTGCGGTTTATAAATTTGCAAGTGCGGCGACAGGGGACGCGGCTTTGACATAGCAGGCCTCATTAACTAGGAATTATGATGGTATATGTTTTCCCACCTATTTTAGTCAAATATAAAGCGATAGACATAATGAATTAGTTCACAGCATACCCAAAATAAAGTAGCCATTAGATCAACCATAAGCGCTAGGATCACTTTATGAAGCGCATTTTATCAATTCAATCGTCTGTCACCTATGGGTTTGTGGGCAATAGCGTTGCCACGCCCGTTCTGATCAGCATGGGCATTCACCCGCTTGCTGTAAACAGCGTCATGCTGGCTGCGCATCCAGGTTATGGCGTCTTTGCCGGTCAGGCGACGCCAGCCGATCATATCGCCGCGATTCTGAATGGGCTGGTGACGCTCAATATTGTCCCTGATATCGACGCTGTCATCAGCGGTTATCTTGGCCATACCGATCAGGTTGCCCATATCGCCAGCCTGATCACCAACTGGCGCGATGCCGGGACCAATGGCACCTACATCTGTGATCTGGTGCTGGGCGATGTAGACACATTATATATCGATCAGACATTGGCGGATAGGATGATTGACCAGCTGTTGCCGCTGGCCGATATTATCACCCCTAACCAGTTCGAGCTTGCCTATCTATCGGGCATGGCTGTTGCTGGTAGTGACAGCGCCATCAAGGCTGGACAACATCTACTGGCATCACAAGCGGGTTTGACTGCCGTTATCGCAACCGGCATAACCAATGATGATGATCTTGTGCATGACATTCTGATCACGCGCTCAGCGCATAAAAACTGGCAATATCAGAAACGGTCAGCTGGCGTGTCTGGCAGTGGTGATCTGTTCACATCCTTGCTGGCTGGTGGGCTGGTTCAGGGCGTGCCGCTCAGCGATGCCACCGCGCGCGCCAGCCATCTTGCCCAGGCCGTCATTACCCGAAGCCCCAACCCGAAAGAGTTAGCACTTTTGGAAAATCTGGATCTGTTTAGAGCCACTAGCTAGATTATATACACTTTATTTTTGACCAAATGCGTCGTCACAGATGGCCCATCTGTTCGGGATTTGCTCTAGCGACCGGAAATGCCACGCTCGATAACCAGTTCGGCAATCTGCACCGAATTCAACGCTGCGCCTTTGCGCAGATTGTCTGACACGCACCAGAATACAAGGCCATTTTCGACTGTCGGATCACTGCGAATCCGGCTGATATAAACAGCATCTTCGCCAGCCGCTTCATGCGGTGTAACATAGCCTTCATTCGCCCGATGATCGATCACCACCACACCTGGTGCATCCTGCAACAGCGTGCGGGCAGATTTATCGGTGATCGGCTTGTCCGTCTCGATAAAGACTGCTTCACTATGGCCGACAAAAACCGGAATCCGCACACAATGCGCAACCAGATCAATTGACGGATCCATGATTTTCTTGGTTTCGGCGGTCATTTTCCATTCTTCTTTGGTAAAGCCGTCATCCATGAATACATCAATATGCGGAATCGCGTTAAAGGCAATCTGCTTGGTGAATAATTCGGGCTTTACCGCGTCATTCACAAAAATACCCTTGGTCTGGTTGAACAGTTCATCCATCGCGGGACGGCCTGCACCTGACACCGCCTGATAGGTCGAGACCACAACACGGCGCACGCCGAATGCGTCATGTAGCGGCTTTAGCGCCACCACAAGCTGTGCTGTTGAGCAATTCGGATTAGCAATGATATTACGGCCACCCTTGGCTACTGTGGTGCCTTCGATGGCGTCGGGGTTAACCTCCGGCACGATAAGCGGCACATCATCGTCCATGCGAAAGGCCGACGAATTATCAATCACGATACAACCAGCTTCACCTGCTTTTGGCGCATAGGCTTTTGACGTATCTCCACCTGCCGAAAACAAGGCGATATCAGCCGTGCTAAAATCAAATTGATCCAGCGCTTCGACTGTCACGATATCATCTTCACCATAGGACAATTCGCGGCCAATCGATTTTGACGATGCCAGTGCATAGACCTTGTCGGCGGGGAAATTACGCTCGGCAAGGGTTTGTAGCATTTCACGTCCAACAGCACCTGTGGCACCAACGACGGCAACTCTATATCCCATGTGAAATTCCTCTTAATATCTTGGACCCAGCTTTGACAAAGCCCGACGAATTCAGCTCAAATTATTCAGTAATTAACGTGCCAAGCGATCCATGGCGTCAATCACCGCGGCGGTCATGCCATCGGTGCCAGTCTGCTCACATCCGGCGGTCATGATATCGCCAGTCCGCTTGAAAGCCAGCGCGTCACTAACCGCCTGTTCCAGCAGATCAGCTTCTTCGGACTGACCAAAACTGTAACGCAGCATCATTGAAAAGCTCATAAACTGTGCTAGCGGATTGGCAAGACCTTTACCGGCAATATCTGGGGCTGACCCATGCACAGGCTCATACATCGCCGCAGGTACACCAGTATCTGGGTTAATATTGCCAAGCGATGCTGATGGCAACATACCTAGCGAACCGGTCAACATCGCCGCACAATCAGACAATAGATCGCCAAACAGATTATCCGTCACGATCACGTCAAACTGCTTTGGCGCGCGCACCAACTGCATCGCGCAGTTATCGGCATACATATGCGACAGCTCAACACCTTCGCCTTCTTCGGCATGTAATCTTGTCATGACTTCGCGCCATAGCACGCCCGAATGCATAACATTGGCTTTTTCAACCGAGGTCAGACGGCCATTACGCTTGCGCGCAAGATCAAAGCCAACGCGGCCAATACGTTCGATTTCGGACGTTGAATAGGCGTTGGTATCATAGCCAAGCTTGCTACCATCTTCGCGCACATCAATACCGCGTGGTTCGGCAAAATAGGAACCGCCACATAATTCGCGCAGAATCATGATATCAAGACCAGATACCAGATCAGGTTTTAATGATGACGCATCAACCAAGGCCGGAAACACCATTGCCGGACGCAGATTCGCATATAGATCCATCTCTTTGCGCAACCGAAGCAAGCCACGTTCAGGCTTCACCTCAAACGGCAGATCATCATATTGTGGGCCACCAGCAGCGCCGAACAGCACCGCATCAGCGCTCATTGCATCGGCCAGCGTCTCGTCGGTCAACGGGGTGCCATGCACATCATAAGATGCTCCACCAACAAGGCCTTCGGATAAATCAAAGCCCAGCGAACGATATTTCGCCAGCCAGTCGATGATTTTCATATTCGCCTGCATGACTTCACGGCCGATACCATCACCCGGAAGCACCATTACTTTACGATTAGATGCCATAATATTTCCTCTTACTAGATTTGGTGGCGTCTGGCCTGGCGACATGCCAAGCTTGACCTACAACCAGGGTTGGTTGGCTTGCCGTTCGGTTTCGTAACTATCGATGGCGTTGCTTTTTTCAAGCGTCAGGCCAATATCATCCAGCCCTTCAAGCAGGCATGTCTTGCGGAACGGATCGACATCGAACTCAATCGTCACGCCGTTCGGACGTTTGATCGTCTGGCTTACCAGATCAACCGACAATTCCGGATTTTCGGCATCCGCTGCATCAGCCATCAACGCATCACGTTGATCAGCGCTAACGACGATTGGCAACACGCCATTCTTAAAGCAGTTATTGTAAAAGATATCGGCAAAGCTGGTCGAAATCACACAGCGAATGCCAAAATCAAGCAACGCCCATGGCGCATGTTCGCGGCTAGAACCACAGCCGAAATTATCACCTGCCACCAGAATTTCGGCATTACGATAAGGCGCCTTATTCAGCACAAAATCGCTGATCTCGTCACCATTCAGCGTATAGCGCATTTCGTCAAACAGATTAACGCCCAGACCTGACCGCTTGATCGTTTTCAAAAACTGCTTCGGGATAATCATATCGGTATCGATATTCAGAATATTGAGTGGCGCCGCAATTCCGGTCAGCTTATCAAACTTTTGCATTGGCTCGTCTCCCTTAGCTTTCCATGTCACGGACATCAGTCAGATAGCCGGTGACCGCCGCCGCAACAGCCATTTCCGGACTCACCAGATGCGTGCGTCCTCCACGACCTTGGCGGCCTTCAAAATTACGGTTTGACGTTGATGCACAGCGCTCACCATCAGCCAGCTTGTCGGCATTCATCGCCAGACACATTGAACAGCCTGGTTCACGCCATTCGAATCCTGCCGCCTGAAAAATCTTGTCCAGACCCTCGGCTTCGGCCTGTTCCTTGACCAGACCTGATCCCGGCACAACTAAGGCGCGCATGCCATCGGCAATAACCTTGCCATCGGCAATGCGTGCCGCAGCGCGCAAATCTTCGATGCGGCTATTCGTGCATGAGCCGATAAACACTGTGTCAACTTTGATCTCGGTCAGCTTCTGCCCGGCTTTCAATCCCATATATTCGATGGCACGTTCGATCTTCGCACGCTTTGATTCGTCACTTTCGGCGTCAGGATCGGGCACGACACCGGCAATCGGCAAGGCATCTTCCGGGCTTGTGCCCCAAGTTACCGTCGGGCCAATATCTTCGGCGGCCAACACCAATTCGGTATCATAGCGAGCGCCTTCATCCGATGGTAACGTGCGCCAATAGGCAACAGCCTTGTCCCACATGTCACCTTTTGGGGCCATCGGCTTACCCGCAATATACGCAAACGTCGTTTCATCTGGCGCAATCATGCCCGCACGGGCACCCGCTTCGATGGCCATATTACATACTGTCATCCGGCCTTCCATTGACAGGCCACGGATAACCGATCCAGCGAATTCGATCACATGCCCGGTTCCACCAGCTGTACCTAATTTACCGATAATGGCTAGGATAACATCCTTGGCGGTAACACCGGCACCAAGCGTGCCATCAACCGTGATTCGCATATTCTTGGCTGGCTTCTGTATTAATGTCTGGGTGGCCAGCACATGCTCAACCTCTGAAGTGCCGATACCAAAAGCCAGCGCCCCAAAAGCGCCATGCGTTGCGGTATGCGAATCACCACACACAATGGTCATACCAGGCTGGGTAAAGCCTTGTTCAGGGCCAATTACATGAACGATACCTTGACGAATATCATTCATACCAAAATAGGGAACACCAAATTCCGCCGCGTTAGATTCAAGCGCTTCAACCTGTATCCGTGATTCCTCATCGGCAATGCCTTCGGAACGGTCAGTGGTCGGAATATTATGATCGGCAACCGCTAGCGTACGATTAGGCGCACGCACAGTGCGGCCATTATTGCGCAGACCTTCAAAGGCTTGCGGGCTAGTCACTTCATGCACAAGATGCCGGTCGATATAAATCAGACACGTGCCATCATCCTGTAGATGCACAACATGTGCATCCCAGATTTTATCAAATAACGTTTTTGGAGCCGACATGTCTTAGTTCCTTATAGGTTGCCGGCGAGGAGTTCTCCCGTACCGGACAAGCCAATCAGGAAGAAGACGCCTCGCGATATGTTGTTTTTTCAGCAATACGAGCTGCTTTACCAGTACGTCCACGAAGATAATATAGCTTAGCACGACGCACACGGCCACGACGAACAACCGTTACGCCTGCGACTTGTGGGGCATAAAGCGGGAATACACGCTCGACACCTTCGCCATATGACAGCTTGCGAATGGTAAAGGATGAAGCAACACCATCACTTTTGCGCGCAATACATACGCCTTCAAAAGCCTGAATACGCTCGCGGCTACCCTCGATGACTTTCACGTCAACACGGACGGTGTCACCAGGTGCAAATTCAGGAATTTCGCGCTGCTCGAGCACTTTTTCCATTTGTTTTTTGCCAATACGATCCAAGATGTTCATCGGTCGTTTCCCCTTATCAATTTAACGCCATCGTCTTTGCCATCAAAGACATACCTTCAAAGGTGAGGCTGCATTACTCTTTACTACTCTTGCTTTGCAACTCCAAATAGCGTTTCCACAAATCTGGACGTCGCGTCTGCGTCTCTTTCTTTGCCTCCGCTAACCGCCATTCGGCGATTTTGCGGTGATGACCCGAAGCCAGTATCTCTGGCGCTTCGATGCCATTCCAGACCCGAGGTTGCGTGAAATGCGAATGCTCCAGCAACCCGGTCTCAAAACTTTCATCATGGTGCCCTTCTGCTTTGCCCATAACCCCAGGCAACAGACGCACCACTGCGTCAATCACTGTCAGTGCGGCGACTTCGCCACCTGACAAAATATAGTCCCCAATACTGACCTCTTGCATCGCATGGGCATCGATAACACGTTGATCGACGCCTTCATAACGGCCGCATAGAAACACCGCACCGGGCTGTGCCGCCAGATCACGCGCCATCGCCTGATCCAGCATTTTGCCACGCGGAGAGAGATAAATTCTCGGTCCCGCCGTTGCCGTCACCGCCTGCAAGGCCGCATCAACAACATCTGGCTTTAACACCATACCAAGACCACCACCCAAAGGCGTGTCGTCCACAGTCCGGTGCTTATCGCGCGCAAACTCGCGAATGTCCAGCGTTTTTAGCCCCCAGATGCCTTCATTTAGCGATTTTCCTGCCAAAGAATGTCCAAGAGGGCCTGGAAACATATCTGGAAACAGCGTCAAGATCGTCGCTTGCCACTTTGTCCCGGATATTTTAGTTCCCGACATCAGTAATTTTCCTTCTCAACCTCGCCATCTTCGGCTTCAACATCGGCTTCATCTTCGGCACCGGCAAGCAACCCATCAGGCGGCGCCAAAACCACGCGCCCCTTATCCAGTTCAACCGCAACAAGCGCCACCCCAGCAAAGGGCAACATGATGCTTGCACCTTGTGGCGGCATGATTTCAACCACATTACCAGCGCCAAAATCATGGATGGCATCAATGCGCCCAAGCAGACTGTCATCTGCCAGAACCGCATCAAGCCCCAATAGATCAGCATGATATATCTCATCATCTGCCAGATCCGGCAAAGCCGCCCGGTCAACATATAGATGCTGACCGCGCAACGCATCCGAGGCATCACGGCTTTCAACTTTACCAAGCCGTGCCAGCACCACACCTTTACTGCCAAGCGACAGGATTTTCAGCGCAACCTGCTGGCCATCCTCAAGATAGAGCTTATCAAAACGTCCCAGCGATTCGGGTGTTTCGGTAAAGGGCTTGATTTTCACATTACCACGCACACCATGACTGCCCATGATAGCGGCAACCGAAATCCGGCCCTGTTGCTGTGGTCGCGCCTGTGGCATTACCCCT
>NZ_CBFHNB010000038.1:0-21424 GCF_965657105.1 Puniceispirillum sp. (SeqCode) | reverse complement strand
CTGGTACCAGCTTGGCGCGCTGTCCACCAAACAGATCGGTGAAAGAAATCATGAAATATTTGATGCCTTTTTTCTGAGCAAAGGCAGAAAGATCGATTGCCATTATATTGTTTCCTCTCTTTTATCTGAATCGCGCAACTATATAGACGCGCCATATTTAAAAACTGTCTTTACTATCTTTACTGTTTTTTCCGGGCACCCAATTTGTTCCTGCCAAAGGAACGCCAGTCATAGCGGAAGCCTCAATAGTCAACGCACATAAATCTTCAGGTTCCAGATTGTGAACATGGCTTTTTCCGCAAGCACGCGCAATTGTTTGTGCTTCCAAAGTCATGACCTTTAGATAATTGCTAAGCCGCCGACCACCTAGAGCAGGATCAAACCGTGCCATTAATGCCGGGTCTTGGGTGGTGATGCCTGCTGGATCCATGCCCTCATGCCAGTCATCATAAGCGCCAGCTGTGGTGCCAAGTTTATTATATTCGGTCTCCCATCGCGGATCATTGTCACCAAGCGCGATCATCGCGGCGGTGCCTATCGATACAGCGTCAGCACCAAGTGCCAAGGCCTTGGCGACATCGGCACCGTGGCGAATACCGCCAGAAATGATAAGCTGGACTTCGCGATGAAGTCCCATATCCTGCAAAGCCTGAACCGCTGGGCGGATACAGGCGAGGGTAGGCTGGCCAACATGTTCAATAAAGACGTCTTGTGTTGCGGCAGTGCCGCCTTGCATACCGTCAAGTACAATGACATCAGCACCAGCTTTAACCGCAAGCGTTGCATCGAAATAGGGGCGGGCACCACCAATTTTTACATAAATCGGTTTTTCCCAATTTGTGATTTCACGCAATTCAAGGATTTTGATCTCCAAATCATCAGGGCCTGTCCAATCAGGGTGCCGACAAGCTGAGCGTTGATCGATGCCTTTGGGAAGATTACGCATTTCGGCCACACGATCACTGATCTTCTGGCCAAGTAACATACCACCGCCACCCGGTTTTGCGCCTTGACCTACAACGATTTCAATAGCATCACAACGGCGCAAATCATCTGGATTCATCCCGTAACGTGAAGGCAGATATTGATAGATTAATGTTTTTGAATGACCGCGTTCTTCTTCGGTCATGCCGCCATCACCGGTAGTGGTTGATGTGCCAGCCGCAGATGCGCCGCGCCCCAGGGCTTCTTTTGCGCCGCCCGATAAGGCACCAAAACTCATGCCAGCGATAGTGATCGGAATATCAAGATGGATCGGTTTCTTGGCAAACCGCGTACCCAAAGTGACACGAGTATCACAGGTCTCACGATATCCCTCAAGTGGATAGCGTGAGATGGATGCGCCCAGAAACAGCAAATCATCAAAATGAGGAACAGCGCGTTTGGCACCGCCGCCACGAATATCATAGATGCCTGTAGCGGCTGCCCGCCGAATTTCGGCATTTGTCGCATCGGAAAAGGTGGATGACTTGATCGGTACAGTCCGAGGGATCATATTTTCATTTTTATCAGTCATAACAACAAATCCTAATATGCTGACGCATTATCAATATTGAAATTGTAAAGCTGGCGGGCGGAACCATAGCGTTTAAATTCTTCAGGCGCGCAGGTGGCACCTGACTTTTCAAGCAAATCTTTTAAGATATCAATATGTTCAGCACGCATTTCTTTTTCGATGCAATCAGCACCAAGGCTTTTAACCGAGCCACGCACAAAAAGACGGGCTTCGTACAATGAATCTCCCAGAGCCTCGCCCGCATCACCTAGAACCACTAAATTACCTGATTGCGCCATAAAGGCAGACATATGACCAATATTGCCATGAACGACAATATCAATACCTTTCATCGAAATGCCACAGCGCGATGAGGCGTTTCCCTTTATGACTAGCAAGCCCCCACTGCCGGTAGCACCTGCATATTGGCTAGCATCACCTTCAATTATGACCGTGCCTGACATCATGTTCTCGGCAACGCCAGGCCCTGCTGACCCGTGGATATTGATTGTTGCCTGTTTGTTCATGCCACCACAATAATAGCCAGTGGATCCTTTGACAGTGACCTCAATCGGTGCATCAAGACCAACAGCGATGGCGTGACTGCCCTTGGGATTGGTGATCTGCCAATGTGTCTGGTTAGTGTCATTCGCTTGTGCATGAAGCGTTTCATTAAGCGCGCGCAGGCCTTGGGCTTCAAGATCAAATATCTGCATGTTAATGTTTCCAAAAATAAACGGTTGCGGGTTCTGGTTCCCAAACACGGGCCGCCTCTATAGATGGCAGATTTACCAAAGCACGATATTCCGATCCAAAGGCGACATATTGATCGGTTTCAGCCATAACAGCGGGTTTGCACGCAATTGGATCGCGCACAACACCAAAGCCGTCTTTGGTGCCAACAACAAAGGTGAAAAATCCGTCAAGATCGTCTAGACTGCTTTCCAGCGCTTCACCAAGGGTTGAACCTTGTTGCATTTTGTATGTCAAATAGGCGGCGGCCACTTCGCTATCATTTTCGGTTTCAATCTGGACGCCTTCACGAACCAGTTTACGGCGCAAGCTGTTATGGTTGGATAGTGATCCATTATGAACAAGACATTGGTCAGCACCGGTGGAAAAGGGATGTGCACCCATTGTAGTGATGGCAGATTCTGTTGCCATGCGGGTATGGCCGATGCCATGCGAACCAGACATTGCCCCGATTTGAAAGCGTTTGGCCACGTCACGCGGCAGGCCAACTTCCTTATAAATTTCGATAGTGTCGCCCGCGCTCATGATCCGGATAGCTGGATTGATTAACGCTAGCTTATCTCTAGTGGCCGCTATTGATGTGGCAGGTATATGCAAAACAGCATGTGTGTCTTTGGCATCCAACGACACATTGCATCCAAGTGCTTTTGAAAGATCAGCAGATAATGTTGTGAAATCTGCCGTTGGATTATCTGACTGAATTGTCAATTTACCGTGTTTCTTGCTGTTCTGGCCATAGATCGCTATGCCCGCACTGTCTGGCCCACGGTCAGTCATTGTAACCAGCATATCGGTGAGCATGGCGCCAAGATCAGCTTCAAGTTTTTTATCTTTGAGAAAAAGACCAACAATTCCGCACATGCTAAAACTCCATTAATGATTTGAAACTTTAACAGCAAAAAAAACTATATTCAACTATGGTGAAAATAATTATCATGATAATAAAAATTCTACCCTGTTTAATTGACGAGTATATGTAAGGCTTTATACCCGAAGGGCGTCACGCTTTGTGGTCTGAATTGGAAGACAGGAGCGGGATGGAAATAGCCCGGTCTTATGATAAAGATCAGGAAGAGGAATATCTGGTAATCCGGTGCTATCTGATTAAATTTGCCGATCGTGTGACAATTCCAAAGTGGGTGCGTTATTTGCACAGGGTCTTACGTGATATCCCTGACGATTTGGCGACCTATAAGGGGTTCATCGCTAATCGTGAATTACTGGTGAATTATTAGTCACAATTTGATGATGGCGTTAAAACATCACCTGGTGTTTGGCCTGATTTGCATTTGGAAAAGTGATGGCGACCTGGGCGTCTAACAGCTTTTCAATAGACATAAATTGGTGCATCATCCCGCATGGTTTTAACAAATTGATAGTTTCATGACATATGTGAGTGGACAGCAACCAGAAACAACCCAGATCCGCAAGACCTACCTAGGTTTCCTTATCTTTCCGGGGTTTCCGATGTCATGTCTTACGTCGATGATAGAACCATTGCGCGCGGCCAATGAAATCGCGGGGCAAGACCGTTTTGGCTGGCAATTGATTTCCGAGGATGGCGCCCGCGTACCGGCAAGTGCGGGTGTATATTTTGATCCTGATATCACGCTCGCTGATGCTGCAAATCTTGATTTCATATTCTGCCTGAGTGGACCGATGGCACATTTGGAACATGAACAGAAATCAACCGCAATGCTTCGTCACCTTGCTCGTCATGGCACCCGTATGGGAGCGGTAAGTGGCGGTGTGTTTCCTTTGGCGCGTTCTGGACTGATGGATGCGCATCCTTGCAGTGTGCATTGGTGCTATAAGGCTGCATTCGAAGCGGAATTTCCGCATATACAAGCTGTTGATGATGTGATTGTCATGGATCAGTTACGTTATAGCGCGTCTGGTGCCGCTGCTGCTTTCGATATGATGTTGCATTTGATTGAGCATGAATTAGGCGCGCCTGTTATGACTGAAGTGGCCTGCTGGTTTCAGCACCCGCTTGTCCGCGGTGAGGGCGTGCGCCAGCGGATTCCAGCATTTTACACAGCCAGTGCCGACGACATGCTACCATCTGCGATCCAACAGGCGGTTCATTTATTTGCTACACATATAGATGAAGCAATTTCTGTCAGTACCGTCGCCGAAAGGGTAGGTTTATCAGCGCGCCAGCTTGAACGTGGGTTTAAAAAAGCAACAGGGCAAAGCCCATCACATTACTACCGCTTAATGCGGATGAAAGCCGCGCGCCAACTTGTTCTATATTCAAATGATACATTGACCGATATTGCTTATGCTACCGGCTATAGCAATGCGGCGGCAATGGTCAGGCATTATAAGGATGCGTTTGGTATCACACCAAAAGAGGAACGCAACAGAATCAACCTGTTCCGTGTAAAAGATAATCGTTCATTGCCATCTATATAAAATTATATAAATGAGTATTTTATATTAAAGACTTTATAGCATTTGTTAAGTTGTGATGAAGTGATTTTGCGGATGAACGTGCGCCCAGAATTGAAAAATACCCAGCTGAACGATGCAGAATAAAGCAGCTAATATGTTCAATAGCTGTGCGGGTGGCGCTGTTATAAGGCATTTGCCGGCTATTAACTGCACATAGGCGTTCTAATATATCAACGCATAGTTCGCCGGTCAGATCAAAACGCACAAAGGAATCGTTTTGTTCGGTTACGGCGGCAATGCCAGCCAGCTTTATAGTTAGATCATCTGCCATTGTTTCATGTGATTCAATCGGTGCTTCAACCATCCATTGATTCATACCAGTCCATATCGCGTTTATGTCATCATGATTTGTCATTTGTTCTGGCGGTGGCAAGGTGACACCAATCACATTTCCAGCAATTTTATTGAGCTTATCTTTGCAACCTGTATGCGCTGCTATGGATACATAGGCAAAATCAGCATTTTCGGCGAGTGTAACGCGATCATAAACATCTATCTGAGGGCTATGGCCGCCAAGCGCGTGTAAGGGGGCTAGATCATGCATGGAGACGTTCCCCTTTTGGATCGATGAAATGTGGGCTAACAACTTCGACTAGGACTTCGCGTCCCTGAAGCGGGTTTACAGCGCGAATGATTTCGCCTGTGCGGTTTGACCCATTGTTGAGGAAGCCAAGGCCAATCATGTGACCAAGGCTAGGCGAATAACATACTGATGTGACATAGCCTTGATCATGGGCGGCATTTACCGGATCTTCAACCCGCATGAGATGAGCACCAGCGTCAAGGGTGTCGGCATCATTGACTGGCTTTAGGCCAATCTGAATAATGGCATCTTTTTGCGTCAGGCCTTCACGCTGTGAGAGCACACTGCCAATGCTGTCCTTGGTTGTGGATACCATGCGGCCTAAACCGAGATTAAGCGCGGTGGTTGTGCCATTTAATTCGTTACCAGCGGCGTGTCCCTTTTCAATGCGCATGACACCAAGCGCTTCGGTGCCATAAGGCACAATATCATAGGTTTCACCAACCTCCATGATGCGCCGGATCAGCGCATCACCATAGCGCGTCGGGACAGCAAGCTCGTAAGCCAATTCGCCAGAAAAAGAAATTCTGAACAGACGTGCGCGCAATCCCCCACATACTGTGACTTTACCACAGGCCATAAAGGGAAAGGCGTCATTGGACAGGTCAAATTCTGGATCGACAATCTTTTCAAGAAGATTGCGAGCATTAGGGCCAGCGATGGCATATTGCGCCCAGCTTTCGGTCGTGGATATGAGTTGAACATCAAGATCAGGCCATAGGCATTGACGGCAGAATTCAAGGTGCCTGAACACCCCTACGGCATTGGCGGTTGTTGTGGTCATAACATAATGTGACGCGTCAAGGCGTGCGGTTGTTCCATCATCCATGACAATGCCGTCTTCGCGCAACATCAGACCATATCGTGTCTTGCCTATAGGTAATTTTGCAAACCCGTTAGCATAAACCCGATTGATGAATGTTGTGGCGTCACGGCCTTGAATGTCAATTTTACCAAGGCTTGTCACATCACACACACCAACCGAAGCACGCGTGGCCAAGACCTCACGGTCAACACTTTCGCGCCAATGAGTTTCGCCTGGTTTAGGATACCATTGCGCCCGCAACCACATGCCAGCTTCGACAAAAACCGCGCCTTGTTCTTCGGCCCATTTATGTGATGGCGTCAAGCGGGTAGGGCGGAAATGACGATCGCGTGCGCGCCCTGCCATTACGCCGATGGCTGTCGGCGTGTAAGGAGGACGGAAAATTGTGGTGCCAACATCGGGAATGGATTTTCCAGAGAGTTCAGCCATGATAGCCAAGCCAGAAATATTGGATGTTTTCCCTTGGTCAGTTGCCATGCCTAATGTGGTGTATCGCTTTAGATGTTCGACTGAACGGAAGTTTTCCTGATGCGCCAGTTTAATATCTTTGACTGTCACGTCATTCTGCTGGTCAACCCAAGCTCTTTTCTTGCCATAGCCGACATGCCAGAACGGCATAAGTTTGATAGGTGCATCTTCGGCTTTGGGTAATGTGATTGCTTTTGCCTTAATATCAATATCCGAAAGCAAGGTAACAGCTGTTTGAACGCCGGATGACAAACATTCATCAAGGCTGAATTGGCCATTAGCCGCGCCAGCAACACCCATACCAACAGGCAATGTGCCACCGGGAATAAAGGCTGCAATATCCTGCTGCCATTGAGGAAAGCCCCGTTGATGGCAGGTTAGATGCACATTGGGATTCCAGCCGCCAGCAACCCCAAGCGCACCGCATTTGATGGTGCGTGTTGTGCCATTATTCATGCGGACAGTGATGGCATTAAGGCCAAGCCGCCCAGAGGTGTCAACAACGCGCCCACCGGCAAGAACCTCAATGCCCGCGCATTTAGGGGCATCGGGTCTGGTGTCAATGATCGCGCTGACATGGATGCCTTTAACGCGTAAATCGTTGGCGGTGCGGTAACCATTGTCATTATTGGTAAAGATGGCGATTTGCGATGCCGGTGTGCTAGCCCAGCGATTAACATAGGAACGGATGGCACTTGCCTGCATTATGCCGGGACGGTCATTATTGGGAAAGCATATTGGGCGCTCGATGGCACCGCCCGCCAAAACAGCCCGTTTGGAATAAATACGCCACAAAATCTGACGTGGTTTACCGTCTGTCGGAACGGCAAGATGATCCGATATGCGCTCGACAGCGCCATAAACGCCATGATCAAAAGCGCCGATGACTGTGGTGCGCGGCATACAGCGTACATTGCGCATTGAATTAAGTTCGGCAATCGTTTCTTGCGCCCAGTCAGCACAGGAGGCGTCACCTATTTCATAGGTTTCGGTATTCAGTCTGCCGCCTAGAACAAAGTCTTCATCAGCTATGATGATATCAGCACCAGCACGGGCTGCGGTTAGCGCGGCGGCTAGGCCAGATGGTCCAGCCCCGATGATCAGCAGATCGCAATGTAAAAACCCTTTATCATAGCTGTCGGGATCAGCTTTTGCTGATAATGATCCTAAACCCGCCGCGTTACGAATTATGGGTTCATAAAGCTTTTCCCAAAAAGCCGCAGGCCACATAAATGTTTTATAATAAAATCCAGCGGTCAGAAAATTTGAAAACAGATCATTAATGGCCATGGCATCAAATTTCAGCGATGGCCAACGATTTTGGCTTCTGGCTTCAAGTCCGTCGAATAATTCGGTAACAGTTGCGCGGCTATTTGGCTCTTGGCGTGCGCCTGAACGCAGTTCAACGATGGCGTTCGGTTCTTCGGAACCGGCCGTCATAACTCCTCGTGGGCGATGATATTTGAATGATCGTCCCATTAATCTGACATTATTGGCAAGTAAGGCTGACGCTAGTGTGTCACCTGCAAAACCATCAAATTTTTTGCCGTCAAAGGTGAATTCAATCAGCTTTGAACGGTCAATCATACCGCCATTGTCCAGACGGTTGGGTTGATTTGTAAAGTGACTCATTTGCTGCGTCCCCTTTGGCGCGCCACATCGGATGCAAATTCAACTTTTTCAATGACATGGGTTGTTGTGTCACGTGTCACAACTAACCATGAGCGATCACCTTGTTCGTGATACCAGAGTTCCTGATGCCGTCCAGCCGGGTTATCACGCAGATATTGATAATCATAAAAGGCGGCGTCAGCATCGGTGGCTTGCCAATCAGGTCGGTTTAGCAATGACGCATCGCCAAGATAAATGAATTCCTGTGCATCGCGTGGGCCAAGTAAAGGGTGATTAATTATCATGACTAGCGGCTCCTAATGTAGGTTCGGCTGGGCGCCGACGCCTTTTTCATCGATCATATAGCCGCGTTGGAAGCGGTCAAAGCGATATGCTGTTGCTGTTTCATGAGGTTGTCCGGTTGCAAGCAAATGGGCAAAACACCAACCTGAGGCCGGTGTGGCCTTAAAGCCGCCATAACACCAACCCCCATTGAAAAACAGCCCCTCAATATGTGTTTTGTCAATTATAGGCGATCCATCCATCGACATATCCATGACGCCGCCCCACATCCGCAAAATTCGAGCGCGGCCAATCATGGGCATGATTGCCATGCCACCTTCACACACATCTTCTACGGTCGGCAGGTTTCCACGCTGGGCATAGGTATTATAGCCGTCAATATCACCGCCAAAGACGAGGCCACCTTTATCAGATTGAGAAATATAAAAATGCCCCATTCCAAAGGTTACAACACCCGGAATGACTGGTTTTAATCCCTCAGACACAAAGGCTTGCAGAACATGGCTTTCAATAGGCAAGCGCATACCAGCATTGGCCATTAAGCGTCCGGATGACCCAGCAACCGCACAGCCAACCTTTTTAGCACCGATAAATCCGCGGGACGTCTCGACGCCGCTACAGATGCCATTTTCAATTCTGAACCCCGTCACTTCGCAGTTCTGTATGATATCAACACCACGGCTGTCGGCACCGCGCGCATAGCCCCATGCGACAGCATCGTGGCGTACAGTGCCGCCCCGACGTTGCGCGAGTCCACCCTTGATCGGAAAACGGGCATCATCAAAATTCAGAAATGGGCATTCGGCTCGGACTTGGTCAGCATCAAGCAAATCAGCGTCAGCCCCATTCAAAAGCATGGCGTTGCCGCGTCTTACATAAGCATCACGTTGGGCATCGGAATGAAAAAGATTTATAATGCCGCGCTGGCTGACCATCGCATTATAGTTAAAATCCTGTTCCAACCCTTCCCAGAGCTTCAAGGATAATTCATAAAATGGTTCATTGCCGTCAAGCAGGTAATTTGACCGGATAATCGTTGTGTTGCGTCCGACATTGCCACCACCTATCCAGCCCTTTTCGAGAACAGCGACTGACTTTTCCTTAAATTGCTTGGCTAGATAATAGGCTGTCGCCAGACCATGACCACCACCGCCAATAATGATTATGTCATAATGCGCTTTTGGTTCAGGTGAACGCCAGGCTGATGTCCAGCCTTTATGTCCAGTAAGTGCTTCTTTAATGACTCGAAATCCTGAATATCGCATATAGATCTCCTATGATGATAAGAGTTTGGCCAGCCATACGGTTTTGTAAATAAGAGAATCGGACAAACTATTAGTAAAACACGACATTATCTTGTCAGCGTGGTGATTTTACCATCTAGAATGTCATTTATCAGCACTGTTTCGTGGGTGGTTGCGGCATGTTGCGCGGCCATGCCCATGACCACGGCCATCATACCATCATGGATACTGACTTCGACATCGCCATGTCCCCGCACCACATCAGCAAATTTTTGATGTTGATAAAAGGTTGAGCCATTATGATCACCAGCTTCGAGCAATTCAGGGTCAACAGGAATATCTATACTACGAGGTCCAGGTGGGTTACGGGGGCTGACTGTTAATTTGGCAATAGGCGGGGTGCCAAGATCAGCCGCCCAAAATCGTGTTGGTCCTGGCACCTGGCATTCAATTTTACCTGCAACACCTACCGCAGAAATTTCTTCCTGATAACGCGACCCTTCGGCAAACATACATAATTCCAGCATCGCGCGACTGCCAGAGGCAAAGTCAATAATCACATAGCCATGATCCCAGATATCGGGGGTCTGCCCATCATATTTTTCGTCTGTATGATTATGCCCTTGTCCAGCCGAGGCCATAACCCGCACTGGATCAGACTGCAAAATCAAACGCATTAAATCAAAAAAATGACAGCATTTTTCTACCAAAGTTCCGCCTGTCTTGACATTAAAACGGTTCCAGTCGCCAATTTTTGGCAGAAACGCAAAGCGATGTTCGCGAATTGTGAGCATGTCAATTCCGCCAGTATCTTGAGGCGCATTTTCAATCAGCGCGGTGACAGCCGGCATATATCGATATTCCATAGCCACCCAGACCGGCGCTGGATAGTTTTTTTCAAAATCCTGAAGCCTAATTATATCTGACATATCAGTGAAAAGTGGCTTTTCAACCAGAATGGGAAGAGCCCTGCGATGCGCTATCTCGAGCAATTGATCGGCATGACAGAAATTAGGGCTGACAATAACCAAACAATCAAGTCGTTCATCGGCTAACAAACTCTTAATTGAATCATGAAATTTGGCATCAGGTGCCAGCTTTGATGCTTCGGCTTGCATGCCCAGATCAGGCTCGACGATGCCAAGTACGGTGGTATCATCAAGCAAAGCGATATTGCGCAGATGCTCTTGCCCCATCATGCCGCATCCGATTATGCCGTAGTTTATATATTTACCCATTCTTTAATTCCTAACGCCTAATAATAATTGATATTGTCGTGTCTCTTGTTATTTCCAACGGGTGTCATTTCCAACGGGCACGATAGCGGGCTTTGGCTGGATCAAACCATGTGCTTGATGCTTCGACAAGGTGTCCGTGCTGATCCCAGGCCAATCGTTCGCAAAAACCCCAGACCTCTTGATCACCTTGATTGAATAGGGGCTGTCCCCAGTCAGGCATAGGCGCGACAGAAACGCTATCTTCTACCTTGGCTATCCAAAACCCAAGATGTTCTTTGTAAAGCTGGTAAAGTGAATGTGACATATGGTTTTGACCATCATCAAGATCGAATGTTCCATCAATCCAGATTTCTTCTAACGCGACTTTGACATCACCAAGATGTCGCACGCGGCGAATACGATGCGCCGTGTCGGAACCGCCTATATCAGGCAAATTTTTAGGCTTTGTAATGCGGCTTGTCGTGATCAGTTCAGCGCTTGGATCACCGATTCCATCAATGAGTTCAAGATGAAAGAAAGCGTAAACAGACTCGCGGTTACTTTTGTGACGTATATAGTTGCCAGATCCTTGAATGCGCTCCAGCATGCCGCGACGGGTCAATTCAGCCAGCGCAAGCCGTAAAGTGCCAACAGCAATTCCTAATTCCTTTGCCAGAGTGCGTTCAGGTGGCAAACGTTCACCATCAAGCCGGATTTTGGCGTTGACTTCGCGTTCTAGTAAATCGCAGACCTGCATATAGAGCGGGATTGTTCCGTTTGAATTGGGTTTTAACATTTTTAATAACTTTTGATTGATCGCCCGCATAAAATCTGTAGAGTGAATATATTGATACAGTATTGATATATATCAATCAAGACCGCTTTTCGCACTTTAATGATGACAAAGATCATCGCAAAGCGGTTGAGATAAATTAAATGGGGGAGCTTTAGGTGTCGATTATTCCAGTTAAATCTGAAGGGCTAGGTGCGTCAGAAGTGGCGTGGTTTGCGCCTCTTTGCTCTGATGATTACCAATATCTTGGTAAACCAGACGGTGATTTGCGCAGTAGCTGGGACAATACATCGCGTATCATTCGCAAAGCTGACGAGCTAGGTTTCCGTAATATTCTGTGTCCGTCTTCTTATCAAGTCGGGCAAGACACTTTGACCTTTGTCGCGGGCAACGCCCCATTGACATCAAATATCAATATGCTGGCAGCTGTGCGCTGCGGTGAAATGCAACCTATTATGCTGGCGCGGACAATCGCGACATTGGATCATATGCTTAAGGGCCGCCTAACGATCAACATCATTTCTTCAGATTTTCCAGGTGAGGTTGCCGATAGTAACTATCGCTATCAACGTTCACGTGAAGTGGTCGAAATTCTGAAACAGATATGGAATCAGGATGAGATAAGCTATCAGGGTAACATTTATAAATTCGATAAATTGCAAACTGACCCGGCGCGTCCCTATCAGCAGAATGGCGGGCCATTACTATATTTTGGTGGTTATTCACCTGCTGCAATCGAATTATGCGCAGAGCATTGTGACGTATATCTGATGTGGCCGGAAACCAAGGATATGCTGGCTGAACGCATGAAAGCCGTTCACGAGCGCGCTAAAGAGTACGGCCGGGTTCTTGATTACGGATTGCGTGTCCATGTCATTGTTCGCGATACCGAATCCGAAGCGCGAGAATATGCCGAGCATCTAGTCAGCCAGCTTGATGATGAACATGGTAAGGCTATTCGCAATAGGGCTCTTGATTCAACATCGCTCGGCGTTGCGCATCAGTCACGCAACCGTGACGAAGCTGATGATTTTGGGTATGTCGAGCCACATTTATGGACAGGTGTAGGGCGGGCAAGATCGGGATGTGGCGCCGCTTTGGTCGGATCAACAGATCAGGTATTGTCCGAAATTGAGGCTTATCAGAAGATGGGAATAAATGCCTTTATCTTTTCGGGCTATCCGCATTTGAGTGAGTGCGAGTCATTTGGCAAACGGGTATTGCCACAATTATCAACATGTTCATTGCCTGAGGTCTATGGGCGGGTGCCGACAAGCACACCAAACACGCCACTTGGCAACGGCAAACGTAAATAGGAATGTAGACATAATGGATCGTTCATCAATTAATCGTGGTTCTTCAATGCCACAACTCGAACTTAGCCGTATTATTTACGGTATGTGGCGTCTCGCAGATGATGAAAATCGTGACGTGTCACATGTTCAGGCCAAGGTTGAAGCCTGTCTTGCCCAAGGTATCACCAGTTTTGATCAAGCCGATATATATGGCAATTACGAGTCCGAACGTTTGTTTGGAAAATTGTTAAAGGAAGCTCCGCATCTAATTGATAGTATTGAGATTATTACCAAGTGTGATATTAAGTTATTGACTGATAAGTCACCTGAGCGCGTGGTAAAATACTATGATACTAGCGCCGCACATATCAACCACAGTGTTGATAATTCATTGAGGCTTATGAATATAGATCATATCGACATGCTGTTGTTGCATAGGCCGGATCCATTGATGGATCATCATGAAACCGGTGCGGCATTAGATGCGCTGATAGCATCAGGTAAAATTGGCAGTGTTGGTGTTTCCAATTTCAAGCCATGGGATATAAATTTGCTGCAATCGGCCATGTCAAATCCTATTGCATCCAACCAAATTGAAATTTCATTGCTGGCCCATGATGCGTTTACGAATGGCGATATTGCGTTTGCCCAGGAAAAGAATATTACCTTAATGGCCTGGTCACCTCTGGCCGGGGGTGGTTTGTTTGATAAATCCAACAAAGCCTTGTTTGACAAGCTTTCTGACATAGGTGCGCGTCAGAACTGTGATGCATCGGCAGTTGCTGTGGCGTGGCTATTGGCGCATCCAGCGGGCATTCTGCCCGTCATGGGTACAAATAATCTTGATCGCATTGCGCATCTTGGCGATGCCTGCAAAGTTGAGATGGATCGTGAGACATGGTTTGTTTTGTATGAGATGGCGCTGGGTCATGAAGTGCCATAGCGTTAGATAGGCTTTGACATAACTGGTTTGGTCATGAAATAGAGATTGCGGCGTTTATTTATAATGTCGCCTGTAAAGAATGGGGAGTTTATGCATAACTTTGACGGCAATCACGATAATGATTCGTCAATAAACAGCGTGAGCTGGACAATTGCGCGCGCCGTATCGTTGGTCATGACTCCTGTATCATGGCTGAACAAACTAGTTATTGCGATTAGCAAACAACTGGCTTGGCTTGCGCTGTTATTTATGGTGATCATGATCCTGTTGCAGGTGTTTTTCCGTTATGTACTCAATGATGCCCTGGCGTGGCCAGATGAAGCCGCTAGGCTCTGTATGCTGTGGATGACCGGTCTGATGGCACCATTTGCCATGCGTACGGGGGGATTTGTTGCCATTGATATGTTACCGCGCGCCTTGCCAAATAGATTGGCGCAAGTGCTCACTTTGTTCCTGCTTACATTATCAGTCATTGTATTGATCTATGCGATAAAGTTTGGATGGAAGCATACGATGGGGTTTGGAGGCAATTTTGCCTCTTCATCGTTGAAGCTACCGCTGGACTGGTTCGGTATGGATATGATCCGGGTAAAATTGCGATATGTTTATGCGTCCTTGTTGTTTGGTGTCACCTTCTTGTTCACGGTCACCATTGAGTTGATTTTGCGGAGCATCATTGCGCTAATGGCGCCTAATTTTCCGTTACCGCAGATCACCTCGCCCGGAACGGCAGGAGCGAATTGATGCTAGTTCTGTTTTTACCTGTATTTCTGTTTTTCCTCATGATCGGCTTGCCGGTGTTTTTTGCTTTGCTTGTTGCCCCAGGTTTATTGCTGTGGCTCAACGGCCAGGAACGCGACATCGCGCTATTATATCGAAATGTTTATAATGGCATGGACTCATTTCCATTGATGGCATTGCCATTTTTCATGCTTGCCGGTGAATTGATGAACCGGGGTGGTATAACAATTCGGCTGGTTGAATTTTCACAAGCCTTGATGGGGCATTTGCGTGGCGGGTTGGCGCATGTAAATATTCTGTCATCGATGCTGTTTGCCGGTTTGTCAGGATCGGCAGTGGCCGACACATCAGCGTTGGGGTCCACCTTGATCCCTGCGATGGAAAAGAATGGCTATTCACGTAAATTCGCGGCGGCCATTACGGCGGCAAGTTCGGTTATCGGTCCGATCATCCCCCCATCAGGCATCATGATTATCTATGCCTATGTGATGGGGGAGTCTGTGGCGGCCTTGTTTCTAGCAGGCATTGTTCCGGGGGTTATGGTGGGGGCAGGCCTGATGTTGATGGTGCGGGTGCTTGCCGACAAATATGACTTGCCCAAGGCCGAGCGAATTGTCAAAAAAGACATTATAATTAAACCAGTTGAATATTGGATTTCACTGGTGCTTTTGCGGATTAATGTTGCGGGTCTTCTGGTCGCTGCCTATGCAGGCGTAAAGGCGCTATTAGCGTCGCTCACCGATATTGATATTTCGGTTGATGGCTGGACATTGTTTTTCATATTTTTGCCTATAGCGCATCTTATTCTGCTAAATATAAGGCACCGTGTGACACAGGAATTCCGTTTTGTGTGCAAACGCGCCGTAGCACCCTTGCAAACCCCGATTATTATACTTGGCGGTATTATGATCGGTGTGTTTACCCCAACCGAAGCGTCGTCGATTGCTGTTGCCTATGCTTTATTAATTTCATTTTTTGTATTGCGGACAATGAAACTTGGTGATTTGCCCTCTATTTTCATGAAGGCGGCTGTGGCATCGGCAACAGTATTACTTTTGGTGGGGGCAGCTGTTGCTTTCAAGACGGTTGTAAGTCTGAGTCATGCGCCGGAACAACTCGCAGCTTTTGTTATTACCTTGAGTGAAAACCCTCTTATTTTATTATTTCTTATCAATATTTTGTTGTTCGTTGTTGGTATGTTTCTTGATGCAGGGCCAGCGATCATTATTTTAGGGCCTATTCTGGCACCGGTTTTTATCGACCTTGGTGTGCATCCAGTGCATTTTGCCATTATCATGTCAGTAAATTTAACAGTTGGCCTAGCGACACCACCCATGGGGCTTGTTTTATTTGTTGCATCTTCAGTTTCTGGCGAGCGGGTTGAAACCATCTCGCGCGCCATTTTGCCATTCCTCGCGGTGGAAATAGTGGTCATCTTCATGATTACCTATTTTCCGGCATTGTCTATGACGATACCGCGGCTTGCCGGATTCATTAAGTGAGGGATATAGTTCATCAAAGCAATAATGGAGGAAATGATGAAAAGACTAGTAATGCGTTCTCTGATGGCGGTGGCGTTGCTTGCAACACCAACAATATCAGCATTTGCAGCGGATTATACAATCCGTGCGACGGCTAACTCGAATGAAAATGATGAAGATTATGATGGTCTTGTCGTATTCAAAAATTATGTTGAGTCAGCATCTAATGGCAAAATTGCCGTTGAACTGTATATCGGTACCCAGCTTTGTTCAAAGGGTGCTGAATGTTTGCAGGGTGTAGCTGATGGTTCAATCGACGTTTATATCTCTACATCAGGCGGTGCCGCAGGCATCTTCCCATATGTTCAGGTTCTTGACCTGCCATATCTGATGTCAGATGACCGCGTTGCAGAGCATGTTTTGTCTGGCGATTTCACACGTGAAGTCAGAGACATGGCCCTTGCTAGCTCAGACAATAAGGTACGTCTGATGACAATTGGTAACACTGGTGGCTGGCGTAACTTTGCCAATACCAAACGTCGTGTTCAAAACCCTAGTGACATGAATGGCCTGAAAATCCGTACTGTTGTTGCTGATTTGCCACAGGAGCTGGTTAAGGCTCTTGGTGCATCACCAACACCTATTCCATGGCCAGAGCTGTTCACAAGCTTCCAGACAGGTGTTGTTGAAGGTTCCAAGAACGGTATTACCGATATCATGGGCATGAAATTCCCTGATGCCGGTCTGAAATATGTAACGCTTGACGGTCACGCCTATATGGGTGCTTTGTGGTGGATGTCTAATGACAAGTTCATGGCCATGCCTGAAGACATGCGTGCGGTTGTTGTTGATGGCTTTGCTCAGCTTCAGCAGGCCACCTTTGCTTCGCCAAAGCGTAAGTCAATTCAGGCCTATGCCGATTTCGTTGCTGGTGGCGGTGATCTATATGTGCCAACACCTGCCGAAAAGGCTGCCTTCAAGACAGCAGCATCTCCGGTTTATGACTGGTTCAAGTCGAATGTTGACGGTGGCGAGGCTGTATTTAATGCCCTGACCAAGGCGGTCGCAGTTGCCGAGGCTGACATTAATACAGGTCGCGCTAGAGACCTTAACTAACAATAAAATAAAGGGCTACCTTATTCTGAGGTAGCCCTTTTGTAACCTGGCCTTGCAGATTATTTATCTGAAAGGAAATAGCCAAACACGATAATCATCGATAAGTTCATGCGCTTTTTCAATTTGTTCAACTGTCATTTTTTTAACAACTTCCTCTTGCGATATCGCCGCATCGGGATCGCCGCCGATCGCCGAAAGCACATACCACAAATAGGCACGTGTAAGGTCAGGGGCAGGCATACCGCGTCCAACTTCGTAATACCAGCCAACACCCGATTGGGCACCAGGATGACCTTTCATCGACGCGCGCAAATACCAGTCAAAAGCGCGGATATCATCCTGTTCAACGCCCAATCCCATTGCATACATGACACCGATCAATTCTTCGGCATCGGCGTTGCCAGATCGCGCCGCAGGCCACAGCGCTTCGCGTGCCTCGACAAATTTTCCTTCTTCCATAAGGTCTCGCGCTGCTTCAATCTCAGCATGGGCAAAGACCGGCAGAAGGACTCCAACGATCATAAACATCAGAAAGTGACGCATTTTAAATCCTTTGTTTTGACACTGGCTGTCAGCATGTGTTTCGGGCATTCGGCATATGCAGAAACTATCGATTTACCGCGGCCACTTGTTGATGCCGATTATCATATTATTGATGCCATGCAAGCCAGTCTTGGTCAAAAACTTTTCTATGATAAAATTCTGTCTGGAAACCAGAATATTTCTTGTGGTACGTGTCATCATCATCGTTTTGGTGGCTCGGATGGTTTGTCTTTGGGTATTGGTGAAGGGGGTGTTGGCGTTGGGCCAACACGATTGCCAGGATTTGGTGATAGCCGCATCAAAAAGCGGGTGCCTCGTAATGCTTCGGCCTTATGGAATATTGGGGCTAAAGAAGTCAGAATTCTGTTTCAAGATGGCCGTCTTTCAGTGTCTGATGATTATGAGAACGGGTTTAATTCACCAGCCGAGGAATGGTTACCAAACGGGTTAGATACCATTCTGGCAGCACAGGCCATTCTGCCTATGACAGCGCAGTTTGAAATGGCTGGCAATCCAAAGGAAAATGAGGTTGCCGGTGCAGTCCATGACCGGATTGACGCTGTGTGGCCAATCATTGCCAAGCGGGTACGTATTATCCCTGAATATGGACAGCTATTTGTCGATGCGTTTGACGATGTTGAAACAGCCGATCAAGTTGATATTACGCATATTGCCAAAGCGTTAGGTGCGTTTATCGGACAGGAATGGCGGTCGCATGACAGCCCGTTTGATGCTTATATATCAGGTGATGAAACCGCATTGAACGCATCACAAAAGCGTGGTCTGGATCTGTTTTATGGCAAAGCTAATTGTGCCAGCTGTCATTCAGGTACGCTTCTGAGTGATCACAAATTTTATGCTCTGGCCTTGCCGCCATTTGGCCCAGGACGAACACGGCGATTTGATCCCTATGTACGCGATGTCGGGCGTATGGGCGAAAGCGATGATCTAGCAGATGCCTATAGATTCAAAACCCCACAATTACGCAATGTCGCTTTGACGGGGCCTTATGGGCATAATGGCGCCTATGCGTCATTGGAAAATATGGTGCGGCATCATCTTAACCCCTTGCAGATGCAAGATCAGTGGCAACCCGAAATGGCGCAATTGCCAAAAGCTGAATGGCTAGAGGCGATTGATTTTGTTGTCATGAGTGATAAGCGTGAAATGGCAAGGCAGCGAAGCCATCTTGATATCACGCCCATTGACCTAAATGACCGTGAGATTGATGATCTGGTGGCGTTTCTGCATAGCCTGACGGGTGCCACAGCGTTGAGTCTGCCGCTTGGGGTTCCCGATACGGTGCCAAGCGGTTTGCCAGTTGATAAATAACCTGTCTTGCAGAACTAAATGCCGTTTACAAGGCGCTGGTTAAGCGCGCTGAGCATAGTGTCACATTGCACCAGCTGTTCAGCGCTCACAAATTCGTCTGGCTTATGCCCTTGATCCATCGAACCTGGACCACAAACGACAGTTGGAATGCCAATATCACGTGAAAACAAGCCACCTTCGGTACCAAATGCCATCTTAATCGTGGTGTTATTCCCTGTCAGAGCTTTCATGAAGCTTACAATCTCGGCATCCTTTGGCGTGTTAAGCCCCGGATATGTGTTGGTGATGGTAAATTGAATATTAGCCTCAGGAGCCGTCTTTTTGGCGATCTCGATGATCGGCGCGATACGGTCTTTCAACTTGTCCAATAGTGCCATTGGATCATCTTCAGCTAAATTACGGATTTCAAAATCTATAAAGGCGGCATTAGGAACAATATTGAGTTGGACGCCGCCTTCGATACGCCCAACATGCATGGTGGTGTAAGGCACGTTATAATCATCATCTTTATGGCCAGCGCGTGCCAGTTCATCCTGCATATGGCGAATTTCGCCAGCTAGATCACAGGCAAGATGCAACGCATTCATTGCCATGGGTGCCAGCGCCGAATGCCCCTCGCGCCCCTGGCAGTTTGCCCGGATTGCGGTTTTTCCCTTATGTCCGGTGGCTAGCCCCATTTCAGTCGGTTCACCGACGATGCAAAAGGCAGGCTTATGCGGTGATTTGCCCATCATGTCGATCAGTGATCGCACACCAATACAGCCAATTTCCTCGTCATAGGACAGAGCCAGATGCAATGGATTGCTCAGATCTAGTTGGGTGGCGTCAATAAAACTGGCAATGGCTGCGGCGACAAAGCCTTTCATGTCGGCAGTGCCACGTCCGTAATATTTACCGTCCTCATATGTGCAGGAAAATGCAGGTTTCGTCCAGTTCTGACCATCGATAGGCACAACATCAGTATGCCCTGAGAGCATCACACCGCCATCTATATCGGGACCCGTTACGGCATATAAATTGGCCTTTTTTCCGCTTTCATCAGGGATGATAATGGGATCAACGCCGCTTTTTGCAAGTTTTTCGGCTACATAGTCAATCAGCTTCCGATTTGGATCACGGCTGACCGAGGCAAAACCAACAAGGTCATTCAGAATATCGACTGTCTGATTCATTGTTAAACGTTCCTGCTACTCGTCCCCGGCCACATCGTAACTTGGGGCGGCGGCAGGATCAATCGCCCGATTAAAAATAACATGATCAAAAGCCGAATCATGCTGGCCAGTCTTGAACATATGCGCCCAACACGCGCCATGTCACGATTTGTGACTGTTGCGCAGATTTATTTTACCAGTTGGAAATAAGCATTTCATGTGTAATCAGGTGCTGGTTTCGGCAATCAGGATATAGGTTTTGCGCATTGGTTCATGGATTGTCCATTCGCCTGTCCAACCGATTGGCAAGATTAACATATCACCTGCAGCAATATCACGTTTGCCACCGCCATCTGCATTGACGACTGAAGCACTGCCAGACAAAATATGGCAAATTTCAGCAGATTTTGAGCGGTCAGCTGTAAAACGACCAATCGTGCAATCCCAGATACCAATTTTGGTCAGGCCGTCAAGTGACTCCCAGAGCGGAACAAGGGCTTCGGTTTGTCCTTCGGTTAAAGTTGTAGGTTTAGGGGCAAACTCACCGGCAGGGATGTCACTTAAATCGCCGAAGCTTTGAAGACTGATCATTATAACCTCATACTTGTTTTTCATATTGTGATCTGAATGCTGTGTTTTGCCAACCCAAAAGCATGAAAGCTTGACGTATTTGTGATGACATCAACTTGGCGGTTGTAACCTTTTCATTTCAGGATATTGTCATCTTACGTTTTATTATCCTTATTATGACTATGGTCAAATAATTGGGTGAACTGATTTTTTAAGCTAAGGAGAGGCATAATGACCATGAAAGTTTATCTTTCCGGGGAAATTCATACTGATTGGCGCGAGCAAATTATCGAAGGTTCGGCAGGCCTTGATGTAACCTTTTCGAGTCCGGTGACTGATCATGACGCAAGTGATGATTGCGGCGTTGCCATTTTGGGCCCAGAAACAGATAAATATTGGCACGATCATAAAGGCGCCATGGTCAATGCAATCCGTACACGAAAAGCTATTCAGGACGCCGATATCGTTGTTGTAAGATTCGGCGAAAAATATAAACAGTGGA